>NZ_BAAJYS010000011.1:0-43999 GCF_057543315.1 Acidovorax sp. KPB24-07 | reverse complement strand
GCGCGAGCCGCTGCGCAGCAGGGCCTGGCCGGCGGGCACTTCGCCGAACACGGTGATGCAGATGTTGAGCGGCCCGCCCGTGGTGTCGCCGCCCACCAGCTCGCAGCCGTGCGCATCGGCCAGCGCCAGCAGCCCGCGCGAAAAAGCGCTCCAGCCAGTCGCTGTCGGCCCGCGGCAGCGACAGGGCGAGCGTGAAGGCCAGCGGCCGGGCGCCGCACGCGGCCAGATCGCTCAGGTTGACCGCCAGCGCCTTGTGGCCGAGCGCCTCGGGATCGACGTCGGCGAAGAAATGGCGGCCCTCCACCAGCATGTCGCTGGAGACGGCCAGGTGCATGCCCGGCGCGGGCGCGAGCAGCGCGCAGTCGTCGCCCACGCCCAGTGCGGCACGGCGCACGGGGCGCTGGAAGAAACGGCGGATCAGATCGAATTCACCCATGGCAGGAGCATACGGTGCGGCAGGCCACGGCCCGCGCTACGTCTGGTAGTCGCCGCTGGCCTCGGGCTGAAAGAGGATGGCGACGACCTGCGCCGCGCAGGCGTCGCCGTTCGGCGTAAGCCACTTCGCGACGTCCCCCACCTTCAGGCCCAGCAGGCTGCTGCCCACCGGCGAGAGCACGGAGATGAAGCCGGCCGTGGGCTCGGCATCCCGCGGATAGCAGACCGTGAGCGTCTGGCGCCAGGCGGTCTGCACATCGACCAGCTCCACGCGCGAGTACATCGTCACGACATCGCCGGGCACGGCGCGCGAGCCCGTCACCTCGGCGCTGGCCAGCAGCGCGGCCAGGGCGGGGGGGAGTTCGCGCCCGGGCAGTTTGCTCAGGCGGGCGAAATCAAGTTCGGTGAGCGTGCGCTCGCCGTGAATCGTTGCATGCATCGACACACTCCATCGAATGAATGCGGGCAATGCCCAAAAGAGGGTGCGCCCGCGGCCGCGCGAGGCGGGGGCCCGGCGGCGGAGGGTTGCGCTGAAAGAAGAGGAGAGGGGAGCGGACCGCCGGGCTCAGGAAGGTGCGGGGGGCACTGGCCGATGCGCTCTCTTGGCGGCCGCGTACGCGCCGGCCGCTGCGCGGGGCAGTGCGGCCAGAGTGGCGTGGGGGCCGGAGAGGGGGAGGGGCATGCGGGCAGTGTAGGCCGTCATGCGGGCGGCACCCGCAATGGCCTCACGCCCTTTGCCAGATTGGGTGCCCCCTCGCGCTGCGGCGCGCGCCCAGGAGCGGCATGCAGGGCGGCCAGGCAAAAAAAAACCGGCCCAGGAGGGCCGGCTTTTCGCGGAGTGCGGCAGGGCTCAGTAACGGCCACCGCCGAAACCACCCGTGCCGTAGCCCACGTCGGAGCGCTTGTTCGCGCCGTAGCCCGCTGCGCTGTAGCCGCCCGAGCCGCCGCCTTCTTCGCGGGGGCGGGCCAGGTTCACAACGATCGAGCGGCCGTCGACGGACATGCCGTGCAGTCCGGTGATGGCGGCCTGCGCGACTTCGGCGGACGCCATTTCCACGAAGCCGAAGCCCTTGGAGCGGCCGGTTTCACGGTCCATCATGACCTTGGCGGAGGAGACGTTGCCGAACTCGGCAAAGTTGCTTTGCAAGATCGCATCGGTCACGGAGTAGGGCAGGTTGCCCACGTAGATTTTGCTGCTCATGGAAAGAGCCTTTCTGAAAGAGGTGCGCAACGAATGGCGCGCCGTTGGAGGACGGTGGTGCGAAGGGGGAAAAGGGAGCTGCCTTGGCAGACCCTTGGCCTCAGCACGCCGGAGGATGCGGCATGCTCGTTTGCAGCCAGCCCTGGGTGATGGCAAAGAGCCGGGCGGCTTCGCGGGATGCAAAGGCTTTGTCGAAACGGAATACGCGGCAGTAGCTGCCGTTACCCTGGGATCGATGGACCGAGAAGGAGGCACGGAAGCGGCCACAGTCGGTCGGGTGTGTCGAGGGCGAGACGACGTATGGGCCCATGGGAATGGCGGTCTTGGAAATCTAATTCATTCAGGATCGCAGGCGGGAGAGGGCCTGCGTGAGCATCGAGGAACTCGGTCGGCTGCAGCTCGGCAGATCGACAGGGCGACGAAGGTCGCAAAAGGCGGCCTGCCGGGGGCCGATGGCCGGTTCCCAGCAAGCGTTGCGGTGACGGCACGGGTCAGGCGCCAAGACTGCAACAAAGGGCATTATATCACCATTGAGAATTTAAAAGTCAATTAATATTCTCGATGGTTTTAAAGGGGGTGCCTCCCAGCCACCCCTCGGGGCTATTCGGCCGCCTGCCCAAGCACCGCCCGGTATACGGACAGGTCCTGCTCCGAGAAGCAGCAGAAGGTCACCTCCCGAATACCGGGCGTCTGCGCGAGGGTGGCATGCACCGCATCGACGGCCACCACCGCCGCCTGCTCGATCGGGTAGCCGTAGATGCCCGTGCTGATGCAGGGAAACGCCACCGTCCTCGCCCCGCGTTCGCTCGCCAGCAGAAGCGACTTGCGATAGCAGGAGGCCAGCAGGCCCGCCTCGCCGTTCGCGCCGCCGCGCCACACCGGACCGACCGTGTGCACGATGACGGAGGCCGCCAGCCGGTAGCCCCGGGTGGCTTTCGCATCCCCGGGCTTGCAGCCGCTCAGCAGCCGGCATTCGTGCAGCAGTTCCGGACCGGCCGCGCGGTGGATGGCGCCATCCACCCCGCCCCCGCCGAGCAGCGACGAATTGGCCGCGTTGACGATGGCATCCACCGCCAGCTGGGTGATGTCGGCGCGCAGCGCGCGAAGCGTGGCGTTCGCCATGGGCACGGCCTGCCGTCGGCCCGTCAGGACACCGCGCCCCGAAAGCGCTGCGCCGCCTGCCGGCTCACCTCGCCCAGCAACTGCTCGTTGCGCTGGCGCTCGCGCAGCCAGCGCGCGTCGTTCTGGCCGGCGTCGGCCTCGCTGCGCAGCATGTGCAGGGCGCTCGACGCCCCGGTAACGCCCGCGTGCCGCGCGATGTGGTCGATCGTCTGCAGGATGTGGTCGCGCAGCGGCATGTGGCCGCCCGTGGCCGGGTCCACATAGACCGCGTCCATGCCGAAGCGGCAGGCCTGGAAGCGGTTGTAGGTGTAGACGAGGTAGTCGTCCTCGGTCGGCATGAAGGGCTGCTCGGCCAGGAACCACGCACCCAGCGACTGCACGAAGCCGGCGAGCGCGGCGGCGCGCTCCACGGTGAGCGGCGTGTCGAACACCCGGATCTCGATGGTGCCGAACTCGGGCTTGGGGCGGATGTCCCAGTAGAAGTCCTTCATGCTCTTGACCACGCCCGTGCGCGTCATCTTGTCGAAGTAGTGCTCGAAGTCGGTCCAGGTGAGCGCCATGGGCGCGCGGCCGGACAGCGGGAACGCGAACACCGAGTTGAGCCGGGCGGAATCGAACGCCGTGTCCTGCCCCTGCACGTAGGGGCTGGAGGCCGACAGCGCGATGAAGTGCGGGATGTAGCGCGACATGCGGTGCAGCATCAGCAGCGCCGCGTCGGCGTCCGGGCAGCCGATGTGCACGTGCTGCCCGAAGATCGTGAACTGCTTGGACAGGTAGCCATACAGCTCCGACAGCTCGCGAAAGCGCGGCTTGTCGTAGATGCGCCGCTCGTGCCATTGCTGGAACGGGTGCGTGCCGCCGCCGGCCACGGCGATGTTGAGCTTGTCCGCGCTCTTGACCAGCGCATCGCGGATCTGCGTGAGCTGGCCCAGCACCTCGCTGCTGCTGTGGCACACGCCGGTGGAGATCTCGATCATGCTGTTGGTCATCTCGGGCACGACGCTGCCGGGCAGCGGCGTCTTGTGCATGAGGCGCAGCATGTCCTCGGCATAGGGCGCGAGGTCGTAGTCGTGCGTGTTGACGAGCTGCAGCTCCAGCTCGACGCCCAGCGTCAGGGGCTCGGAATGGTGGAAGGCTTCAAGACTCACGGCTGTTGTCTCCGTTGGCGGCGCGCGAGAGCGGCGCCCAGGGTTTCGAACTCTCGCCCGCGCGGTAGATGGCGACGGTGGCGATCACGGCCCCGAGCACTTCCATGACCAGGATGGCCGGCAGCGCCACGCGGGCGATCAGCTGGCCGGTGGAGGCCGAGGCCACCACGAACTGCGATGCGATTAGCAGCGCGATGGACGACATCGGCGTCATCGCGCAGCCCACCCACAGGGCCTGGCGCCAGCTGGCGCCGCTGCCCACGTTGCCCACCGCCACGCCCAGGGCCTTGGCCGCCAGGCGCACCACGATCAGGGCCAGCACGACGCCGGCCACCGGGCCGCTCCAGTCGGCCTGCGCCGCCACGGTGGAGACCAGCACGAACATCAGCATGGTCAGCAAAGACGAGGCCGTGCCCATCTGGCGCGGCCAGGCCCAGGGGCGCGGATTGAGCTGCTTGAGCAGCATGCCGGCCAGGAGCGCGGCCAGCGGCGCGGAGCCGCCCATGTGCGCCGCGACGGCCGTGCCGGCGGCGATGAGGGTGAGCAGCAGGAACGAAGTGTTCTCGCTCGTGGGGCTCATGAAGCGCAGCGCCATGCGCAGCACCAGGGCCAGCACGGCGCCGACGATGATCGAGACGCCCAGCACCACCATGACCGGGTAGATGGTGTCCATGATGCGCGCGGCGGGGCGGTTGATCAGCTCTGCCGTGGCGCTGCCGAGCGTCAGGGCGTACAGCGTGGAGAGCGTGGCCAGCACCATGGCGCGGTCGGTCACCGGGCCGGCGGCGCGCGTGTCAGCCACCACGCGGCTGAGCACCGCGGGCGAGGCGGCCAGGGCCACCAGGGCGAGCGGGCCGGCAGCGCGCTGGGGCACGTCCAGCCACATCAGCACGTAGTACACGGCGAAGTAGGTCAGGGCCGATTCGGCGATGCTCTGCACCAGCACCATCGGGTTGTGGCGGAACCAGCGCAGCGGAATGCGCCCGCCCGCCTCGAACAGCACCAGTGCGATGCCCAGCTCCAGCAGGAACAGGCTGATGCCCTGCAGCGGCCACACGGCGCCGGTGAAGCCCAGCAGGCCGGCGATGGTGCCGACCAGGGTGTAGCCGACCACCTTGGGCAGGCCGATATGGCGTTGGAAAAGGTAGCCCGATACCGCGGCCACTGCGAGCAGCAGCGACCATTGCACGGTGGGCAACCCGGCCGAAGGGCGCAACCATTGCGCCCAGAAGCTCAGGATTTCATCCATTCTTTGTATGTCCTCTTCGCGCAGGCGCCAGGCCTGCAGGGTTGGGTCGGCCTTCGCGAAGCCCCCTCGGCGCGCAGCGGCCCGACCCCGGGGTCGCCCGAATTTACCCGCTGGGGTGGCCCCACCCTGTAGGACGGAGGCCTCCATTCCGGGGCGTATCGGGGCGGCGGAAAAGACCTTTTAACAGGGCTCAGGCCGCGCGCCGGGCGGGCATGAAAAACTCCAGCGGCGCGCGCCGCAGCCGCGAGCGCAGGGCCGCATAGACGCGGGCCCGCTCCACCCCCGTCACGCTGTGCGCGCGCAGGGCGAGCCGGAAGGCCAGGTAGAAGCTGACCGACACGTTCAGCGCGCCCAGCAGCGGGATCGTGGCCACGGCCCACCAGAACTGCGGCATGTGCAGCACCTGCAGGCCCAGCGCCGTGCTGGCCGCGCCCAGCTGGCCTGACGACAGCGTGACGTGGCGCACGTCCAGCCCGAGCCCGAAGAACGAGGCGATGGGCGGCACCAGCCCCAGCATGAAGCCCAGCGAGATGTTGGCGGCGAAGCCGGACAGGTTCTCGCGCAGGAAGTGCGCCCAGCGCGCGGCGCGCGCCGTGCCCAGCAGCCGGGTGATGCGCGGGTTGTACTGCACGGCCGAATCCAGGCGGTGCAGCACGAACCAGTTCTCCGCCCAGCCCGCGATGATGCTGGAGGCGAACAGCAGCACGCCGGTGAAGGCCGCGAACAGCAGCGAGGGCCCCAGCAGGTGCAGCGACTCCAGCACGTGGTGGGCCTGGGCCGTGCTGATGGCCGTCTGCCCGGTTCCCTTGGCGATCAGCAGCGTGATGCCGATCACGGTCGGGAACACCACGAGCACGTTGCCCAGCACCGCGGCCACCTGCGACCGCACCAGGTGCGTGACCTCGTCCACGAAGGACACCACGGCCTCGTCGGAGTGCAGGTCCTTGAGCTTGGCTGCCATGGCCGGCGCGGTCATCGCGGGCTGCTTGGTGGCCACCGTGAAGTGCAGCAGCAGGATCAGCACGAAGCTCACCGAATAGTTCACGCCCGCCCAGAAGCCGCCCCAGAAGGCCGACAGCGCCAGTGCCGCCAGGCCGAACTTCATGAGGGTGGTGAAAGCCATCACCAGGCCGCCGCCCGCGGCCTTGCCGACCATGGCGCGGTACTCGGCGCCGGTGCGCGTGATGTAGTGCTCGCCCGTCTCGGCGCTGCGCTCGGCCACCTTGGCCGCCAGCAGCGACGAGTTGGACGCCAGCAGCGCGCGCAGGCTGCGCCGTTCGCGGCCCACGGTGACCAGCCGCGCCATCAGGCGGGCGGCGGTGGGGGCGGGCGTGGGCGAGAGCAGGCAGTCCAGCAGCTCGCGCACGCGCAGGATGCGCTCGCGCAGCTGCCGCAGCCGGAACACCAGGCCCACCGAAATGCCGTTGTCCTCGAAGTGCGAATACACGGTGGCCGCGGCGGCGCGGCAGGCATCGAGCCGCTCGCGCAGGCGCTGCACGGATTCGTCGAGCCGGTCGGTGGTGCGCAACTGGTGCATCACCTCCACGCGCACGCTCTCCACGTCGCGGATCAGGGCGTGGAACGGCTGCGCGTCGCGCGCGGCTTCGCTCATGCGCAGGCGCAGTTCGGGCGCGAAACCGGTGGACAGGATCTGCCCCGCGCAATAGGTGATGGCGTCCAGCAGGGCGCGCTGCCAGCGGGTGGCGCCCGGCGCCTCGGCCGGGGCCATGGCCGACAACAGCCGAACGAGCAGGGCCTCGTCCAGGGCCGCGAGCCACAGCGCATCGAAATCGTAGGGCAGCGCCAGCATGAACAGCTCGGACGCGTCGATGGTCTCCGGGCTGCCCGGAAGCAGCTTGTAGCGCAGGCGCTCTGCCACCTCGCTGGCGAGGGCCGTGCGCGGCGCGAAGCCGAAGTCGGCCAGCAAGGTGGTGATGTCCACCGTGCCGACGAGCGCGCTCCACCAGTCCTGCAGGCGCTGGCGCGCGGCATCGTCCTTTTCGATGGCCTCCACGAACAGCTGCATGCGGCCGACCGCGGCCTCGACCGAGCGGCGGTTGCCCCGCACCCAGTCCAGCAGCGCAATCAGCCAGAGGTGGCGCTGCGCCAGCGGCGCGCCCGCATCCAGCTGGGCCAGCAGGTGGCCCAGGTCATTGGCGTGGCGCTTCAATGCAGCACTCTGCCGTTCAGGGGGGCGCCCGAGGCGTCGCCGGACACGGCTTCCAGCACGAACAGCGCAATGGGGCATTCGAACGGCTCGCCGTCCTCGGCCACGCAGAAATAGCGGCCGTGCATGCTGCCGCTGGCCGTGCGCAGGCGGCAGCCGCTCGTGTACTGGAAGGATTCGCCGGGCTTGAGCAGCGGCTGCTGCCCGACGACGCCCAGGCCCTTGACCTCTTCGGTGTGGCCGCGCGCGTCGCTGATGACCCAGTGGCGGGAGATCAACTGGGCGGGGATGTCGCCCATGTTCGTGATGGTGATGGTGTAGGCGAAGCCATAAAAGCCCTCGTCGGGCGTGGATTGCTCGGGCAGGTACTGGGAATGCACCTCGGCCTGGAACTGGTACTTCGGCATGGGCGCAATGGTACCCGGGCCGGCGGGCAAGCCTTCCGGATCGCCGCGGGCTGCTGCGACAATCGGGGGATGAGCCGCACCTACCGCATCGCCCCCTCGATCCTGTCCGCCGATTTCGCCCGCCTGGGCGACGAAGTGAAGAACGTCATCGCCGCTGGCGCCGACTGGATCCACTTCGATGTGATGGACAACCACTACGTGCCCAACCTGACGTTCGGGCCCATGATCTGCCAGGCGCTGAAGCCCCACGCCAAGACCCCGGACGGCCAGCCCGTGCCGATCGACGTGCACCTGATGGTCCAGCCCGTGGATGCGCTGGCCGCCGCTTTCGCCGATGCCGGCGCCGACTACATCAGCTTTCACCCCGACGCCTCGGCCCACGTGCACCGCAGCGTGCAGGCCATCCGCGCCAAGGGCGCCAAGCCCGGCCTGGTGTTCAACCCCGCCGAACCGCTCGACGTGCTCGACTGGGTGATCGACGACATCGACCTCATCCTCATCATGAGCGTGAACCCGGGCTTCGGTGGCCAGAGCTTCATCGACTCCGCCCTGCGCAAGATCGAGGCCGTGCGCCGGCGCATCGACGCCTGCGGCAAGGACATCCGCCTCGAAGTGGACGGCGGCATCAAGACCGACAACATCCGCCGCGTGGCGGATGCGGGCGCGAACACCTTCGTGGCGGGCAGCGCGATCTTCGGCAAGCCCGACTACGCCGGCGTGATCGGCGCCATGCGCACGCAACTGGCCTGACGCGGCCCGGCCGCAGTCTGGGCCTGCATTCACATCGATCAGCGCGCTGGTGGCGCTGGGGGCGGTGGCACGATGGTGGTCGTGGTGCTCTCGCGCAGCACGCCGCCCGCGGCGGGCGAGCCGGACACGGCACTCGGGCCCTTCACGCGGTCCAGGCAGGCGGAACGCTCTTCGGGCGTCTTGAACACGGCGCAACGGTCCACCGCATTGCTCTGCTCGGCCTGGGCGCCCGGATTGGTCAACTGGCCGGTGCGCGACGATTCCAGGGCCGCACCCGTTTCCTGCAGGCACACGGCCTGGGACTGCTGCGTGTTGCCGCTCAGGCAGGCCTGGCGGTCGCGCTCGTAGCGGGCCCGGGCGGATTCGTCCGGCGCGGCGTGCGCGGTGGCGGCGGCTGCGGCCAGCAGGGCGGTGGTGACGAGAACGGAAAAGCGGCGAAGAGAAGACATCGGCATGGTGATCCTTTGGTATGCGAACAGCCCCTGGCAGCCGGGCGAAGGCCCGGCCGGGGCAAGGTTTGCAGACTAGGCGTACACCGAGGGAGCGTCTGTCGGACGGTGCGCAGCCGCCGTGCGGGCCGTTCGCCCGCCACAGGGCGGCCGAGGCCCCCGTCCCCGATGAAAAGCGGGAGGCGCAGCGACCGAAAAGGTCGGCCGCTTACCGCAAACCCTGCGCCAACGCGCGCGTCAGGTCGGCCGCGGGCGCCTCCCGGCAGCCGCTCGCGTTCTGTCCGGACCACAGTGGTGAAAAGTCGCTGCGCGCCAAGGCTTCCGCCTTGGCGCGCAGCGGGGCCAGCGCGGCCGTCGCGAGAGGGAACTCCGGGGCCGCGGGGTTCAGTGGCCCCAGTTCGTGCATGACGCGGTTCATGATGCCGCGGGCAGGGCGGCCGGTGAACAGGTGGGTGAGGGCGGTGTGGCGCGCCGCGTCGCTTTGCAATGCGGCGCGGTGCACTGCGCTGGTGGTGGCCTCGGTGGCCAGCATGTAGGCGGTGCCGACCTGCACGCCCGAGGCCCCCAGCGCCATGGCCGCGGCCACGCCCCGGGCGTCCGCGATGCCCCCGGCCGCGATGACCGGGCACTGCACGGCGCCGACGATCTGGGGCAGCAGCGCGAAGGTGCCGGATTGCTTGGTCAGGTCGTGCGACAGGAAGTGCCCGCGGTGCCCGCCGGCCTCCAGGCCCTGCGCGATGACCGCGTCCACGCCCCGCGCCTGCAGCCAGAGCGCTTCTTCCACCGTGGTGGCCGACGCGAGGACTTTGGAGCCCCAGCTTTTCACCTGCGTCAGGAGGTCGTCCGGCGGCAGCCCGAAATGGAAGCTGACCACCGGCGGCCGGAACTCCGCCAGCAGGCCGGCCACCTCGGCGTTGAACGGATGGCGTCCCGCACCGGCGGGGATGTCCTCCGAACGAAGGCCGAATTCGGCGTAATAGGGCGCCAGCGCCGCACGCCATGCCGCCTCCCGCTGCGGATCGGGCTGGGGCGGCGTGTGGCAGAAGAAGTTGACGTTGTAGGGCCGGCGGGTGGCCGCGCGGATGGCCGTGACTTCCTGGCGGATCAGGTCGGGCGTGAGCCCGGCGCAGGGCAAGGAGCCCAGACCCCCGGCTTCGCTCACGGCGATCACCATGGCGCTTCCCGACACCGCCACCATGGGCGCCTGGATGAGGGGAAATTCGGTGCCGAGGAGGTGTTGGAGCGTGGTCATCGGTGGGGCCTGTAGGGACGTGGTGGGCATTCTGCACCACCTCCTCCAGCCGCCACGCGCGGCGGTTCAGCGGGCGGGGCCGAATCCGAACAGGGAGGGTTTGGAGGGGGCCGGGGGATCGGCTGGCGGGCGCTCCGTCTGGGGCGCATCGTGCGATGGCGACACCCCTTTCGCGGCCCGCTTCACGGCAAGGCGAGGGCCGATGTCCAGGTCTTCGATCATGGCTTGCAACACCCGAAGCCCATCGGCCAGGGCCTGGTGGTAGGTGCCCGTGGCCGACGCGGACCGTTCCATCTCCGCCCAGGCGCCGCCGCCTTCGCGCTCCATCAGCACCCAGCGGAAGTCCCCGGGAGACGGCTCTTGCACATGGATGGCGATGGGGCGGAGGGGGGAAGGCATCACTCCAGCATAGGGGATCGCGGGGGATGGACCAAGGCCGTGCCGCCACCCGATTGGCAGGCAATGCCTACCGATGCGGCAAGCGGCCGCCTACAAGGGTGGCAGACCGATCGACGCAGACTGGGACGCACGGGGTTTCCCCTTCGGAGAAAAGTCACATGGCAACTGGCAGTCGCACGCTCTGGAAGGGCGCCATCACTTTCGGCCTGGTCCACATCCCTGTCGGGCTGCACACGGCGGCGACGGAGCAGGGCGTGGACTTCGACTGGCTGGACAAGCGGTCCATGGACCCGGTGGGCTACAAGCGCATCAACAAGAAGACCGGCAAGGAAATCGACAAGGACCACATCGTCAAAGGGGTGCAGTACGAAGACGGCAAGTACGTCATCATCAGCCCGGAAGAGATCGAGGCGGTGTTCCCCAAGACCACGCAGACCATCGAGATCGAGCGCTTCATCGACGCGAACGACATGCCGTTCATCTTCCTGGAGCGGCCGTACTACGTGGCACCCGTCAACAAGAGCGACAAGGTCTATGCGCTACTGCGCGAAACCCTCATCGCGACGGGCAAGGTTGGCCTCGCGAAGGTCGTCATTTCGACGAAGCAGCACCTGGCCGCGCTGGTGCCTTCGGGACCGGCGCTGGTGCTGAACCTGCTGCGCTGGGGCGACGAGGTCAAAACGCTCGACTCGCTCGAACTGCCGGCCGCCGGCAAAAAGAGTGTGAGCGCCGCGGAACTCAAGATGGCCAGGCAGCTGGTCGAGGAGATGTCCGGAAAATGGGACCCCGCCGACTTCAAGGACGAGTTCCGCATCCAGGTGATGAAGCTCGTGGACAAGAAGGCGAAGGCGGGCGAAGGCCACACGGTGATGGACCCGGAGGAAGAAGCGCCGCAGACCGGCGAAGTGATCGACCTCACGGCCCTGCTCAAGCGCAGCCTCAAGGGTGGCTCCGCGCCTGCGCGCAAGGCGGCGGGCAAAACGGCCGGCAAGGCGGGGGCCAAGGCGCCTGCCAGGAAGGCCGGTGCCAAAAGCGCCGCCGCCAGGAAGAGCGCACCGGAAAGAAAAGCGGCGTGAGCGATTGCTCGCCCGCGTGTTCAGACCGGTGATGCCATGCGCGTCGCCACGTGGAACATCAACAATGTCAACAAGCGGATCGACCGGCTGGTCGATTGGCTGCAGCGCACGCGGCCCGATGTGGTCGCGCTGCAGGAACTCAAATGTCCCACCGCGCAGTTCCCGCATGAGGCGCTGCGCGCGGCGGGCTACCGCGGCATGGCCGTCGGCCAGCGCACCTGGAATGGCGTGGCGCTGCTCGGCCGCGGGCACGATCCCCTGCCCGTGTTGACCGCGCTGCCGGGCGACTCGGCCGACAAGGAGGCCCGCTACCTCGAAGCGGCGATCCACGGCGTGCTCTATGCCTGCCTGTACCTGCCCAACGGCAACCCGCAGCCCGGTCCCCGATTCGATGCCAAGCTGCGTTGGTTCGAGCGGCTGAACCGCCGCGCCCAGGCGCTCTGGGCGTCTGGCCATCCCGTGGTGCTGATGGGCGACTGGAACGTCGTGCCGACGGATGCGGACATCTACCGGCCCGACACGTGGGCGGACAACGCCCTGTTGCAGCCGGCGCCCCGGCAAGCCTATGCCGACCTGTTGGCCCAGGGGTGGACGGATGCCATCGCCACGGTGCACCCGAAGGACGTGCCGTTCACTTTCTGGGACTACCGGCGCCGGCGCTGGGAGCGCGATGCGGGACTGCGCATCGATCACATCCTGGTGAGCCGCATGCTCCGGGTGGCGGATGCCGGCGTGGACCGGGACGAGCGCGGCAAGGCCAACGCCAGCGACCACGCCCCCGTCTGGGCGGAACTGACGGTGGCGAAGGCGCCCGCGCGGCGCCGGGCGGCCAGGCCGGCCGGCGTTTGAAGCGCCCCACAGGCCGGTGATCGCTGCCAGAATGCAGGGTGCCTCGACCCTTGGGGTTGCAAGCGTGCTTCACAAGGACAATGCTTTCATGAACGATCCCGGCGGCTTTCCCGATCTCGAATATGTCGGCTTCTGGGCGCGCGTGGGCGCGACGCTGATCGACACCCTGCTGCTGATCGTCGTGACGGTGCCGCTGCTGGTGGCGTTCTATGGCTGGGCGTATTTCGAATCCGAGCGCCTGGTCTTGGGGCCTGCGGATTTCGTCATCTCCTGGGTGCTCCCGGCCGTGGCGGTGGTGCTGTTCTGGCTGAGCCGGCAGGCCACGCCGGGCAAGATGGCCATCGGCGCCCGCGTGGTGGATGCCGCCACCGGCAAGCCGATGACCCCCGGGCAGTCCGTGGGCCGCTACGTGGCGTATTTCGCCTCCGCGATTCCGTTGGGCCTGGGCCTGCTGTGGGTGGCGTTCGACAGCCGCAAGCAAGGCTGGCACGATAAGCTGGCGGGCACGGTGGTCGTGCGGCCGAAGCGGCGTGGGACGCAGGCGGTGGGTTTTCCGCAGGGTTGAAGACCTTCTCCCCCCACCAGGACCGCCACGGCGCCACCCGCCTTCATTCACTGCACGCCTGTTTTCATGGCCATGACGATGCAATCTGCCCCCTTTTCAGACTGGATTCCGCTGCCCCCCGCACAAGCCGATGCCGCGATCGTGGACCTGGACGGCACCATGGTGGACACGCTCGGCGATTTTTCCGAGGCGATCAACCGCATGCTGCGCGAGCTGGGGCTGCCCGGCATCGCGGCGCCCGACATCGAACGCATGGTGGGCAAGGGCTCGCAGCACCTGATTCATTCGGTGCTCAATCACGTTCTGGCGCATGATTCACTAGGGCGTATTGCTATCAAAACAGAAGCAATCTATCCGCAGGCCTGGGAAAGCTACCAGCGCCATTACGCCGCCGTCAACGGCCAGTTCGCCGCGCTGTACCCCGGGGTGGTCACCGGACTGCAGGCGCTGCGGCGGCAAGGCGTGCGCCTGGCCTGCCTGACCAACAAGCCCACGGCGTTCGCCGTTGCGCTGCTGGAGGCCAAGGGGCTGGACGGCTTCTTCGAGAAGGTGTTCGGCGGCGATGCCTTCGAGCGCATGAAGCCCGATCCGATGCCGTTGCTCCGGACCTGCGAGGCGCTGGGCACCGTGCCCGCGCGCACGCTGATGATCGGCGACTCCAGCAACGATGCCCGGGCGGCCCGCGCCGCCGGCTGCCCCGTGGTGCTGGTGACCTACGGCTACAACCACGGGCAACCCGTGCGCGAGGTGGATGCCGACGGCTATGTCGATTCGCTGGAGGCGCTGCGGCCCGGCCCCTGACGCGCCCCGCAGCGGCGGGGCGATGGCCCGCTACCAGCGCAGCAGCCGAGGCCCCAGCACGGCACCAGCGGCCACCGGCAGCGACATGCCCAGAACGTACCAGATGGCAATGAACGGTGCGGCCAGCTCCGGGCAGTGCAGCGCATAGACCGTGGCGCCGGCCGCGCCGCCCAGGGCGCCGGCCCCTGCGCCGGCCCAGGCCGGGCGGACGGGCGCCATGCCCCGCAGCACCCAGATCGCGGCCAGGAACACCGGCAGCGACAGCATCGCGATATTTTCCGCGCACACGCGCCAGGTGCGGCTGAGCACCAGCTCCGGCAGTTGTGCCGCGGGGGCCTGCCACACCGCCATCAGCCCCAGGGCCCATACCAGGCCGATCGGGGTGGCCCAGCCCAGCCATGCGAGGCGGGTGACAGAGCCCGGCTTCCCGAGCCGGGCGACCAGCGGCAACGCGGCCAGTGCCATCAGCAGCGGAGCGCCGAATTTCACCCAGAACATGGGCAGGGTGGCGTACTGGCCGAGCGCTGGATTGAGCCCGAGCCCATACCCCATCAGCCAGCCCGAAACCGGCACCGACAGGAGAAGGCCGAGCGCCAGGCGCTTCGCTGCGGCATGGCGAGGGACCGGCACCGTGTCGGCGGCCAATAGATGGATCAGATCGTCGGTTTTCATGGGAAGGCCTTTGGCTTCGCCGTGGGTGGGGACGAAGACGCGATGCGGCTCGCCAGCGCCTTCAGGCCCTGGTGGATGCCGATTTTCACGGCGGATTCCGTCATGCCGGTTTCCTGGGCCACGTCGGAGACCGACCGGCCATGCAGCTTGACCTGCTCGATGGGCAGGCGCTGGCGGTCGGGCAGGGTGGCGAGCAGTCGCCCGAGATCGCGCCGGGCCTCGGCGGCCGTGTCCTCGGTGTGATCGAAGAGGCCGGTGGCATCGTCGTCCAGAGGGTCGTGCAGCGCTTCGCGCGCCTGGCGCGCGCGCAGCAGATCGATGGTCTTGTAGCGCGCGATGGCGTGCACCCAGGCCGTGAGCGGCTCGGTGTGCTGGTAGGTATGGCGCTGGTTATGCAGGGCCAGCAGGGTGTCTTGCACAAGGTCCTCCACGTCGTCGGGCCAACCGGACAGCCGCCGGCGGTAGAAGGACCGCAGGCGGGTTGCCATTTGCTGCAGGAATTGCCGGTACGCCGCCGCATCGCCCTCCAGCCCGGCGAGCATCAGGCTTCGCAGGCGCTGTTCGGTCTGGAGGTGCGCAATATCTCGAGGCGGTCGGGGTGCCATGGCCGCCTCAGGGTACACGGCATCGGCGCCACTCGCGCGCATCGCGCGATGGCGTGGGACACGGCCTGCGCTGACGGCCTGCATGGACCCGTTGCGTGCAGGCATGCCGTGGCTTATTTCTTCATCTCGTCCTTCTTCATCTCATCCTTCTTCATCTCATCCTTCTTCATCTCATCCTTCTTCATCGCGTCCTTTCCCATGGAATCCTTGGCCATGGTGTCGTGCTTCATGCCGTCTTTCTTCATTGCATCCTTCTTCATGCCGTCGTGTTTCATGGCGTCTTTCGGCATGCCGTCCTTGGCCATGGGGTCCTTTTTCATCATGTCGTCCGCCGCCATGGCGGAGACGGAGGCCGCGGTCAGGCAGGCGGCGAGCAGTGCGGTCGTGAGCTGGTTCATGTCGAAAGTCCTTTTGTAGAGGGAAGAGAAAAATTGCGCCGCACCCGGGAATCGGGCACGGCCGCGCCGTCTGCGGCGCCGAGCCCGATCGCTCAGCTGCCGCCGAACCAGTTGTAGCCCTGGTCTTCCCAGTAGCCGCCTGGATAGGTGTTGGTCACGGACATCGCCATGACGTGTTTCGGGTTCTTGTAGCCCAGCTTGGTCGGTATGCGCAGCTTCAGCGGAAAGCCGTATTTCGGTGGCAATGGCTCGCCGTCGCAGGTCAGCGCGAGCAGCGTCTGCGGATGCAGCGCGGTCGCCATGTCGATGCTGGTGTGATAGTCGTCGGCACATGCGAAGCCGATGTACTTCGCGCTCAGGTCGGCGCCGATGCGCCGCAGAAAATCGCCGAAAGGCACGCCGCCCCACTTTCCGATGGCGCTCCAGCCCTCCACGCAGATGTGGCGGGTGACCTGCTCCTGCTGCGCGAGGGCGCGCAGCGCCGCAAGGGTCCAGGGGCGTTTTTCGGCCACCAGGCCGGCCACTTCGAGCCGGTAGCCTTCCTCTTTCACGATCCGGACTTCGTCTTCGCCGTAGTACGCATTGAAGGGAAACGGCCGGACGATCATGGATTCGGGATAGGTGGGTGCCAACCGGCCGGGGTCGAACAGCCATCCCTGGGCCCGGTCGTTCCAGCGCGAGATGCGCTGGAGCATGGCTTCCACATCCTCGTTGTCGCTGATGCTGCAGCCGGCCAGCAGGGACAGTCCGCCCAGCGTCAGGCTGCCGCGCAGGAAATGGCGGCGCGCGGCGGGCGCCATGCGGCGCTCAAGGAGCTTGCGCGCGTCGGCCACGGCCAGGTCCGCATCGGCATTGGACAAGCTCCGGCGTCTGAAGAGGTTCATGCCGCACTCCCTTGGCGACCGGCGCTCAGCATGGTGAGCAGCGTGCGCGGCACCAGGGCCACCATCACACCGTGCAGGGCAATGAACCCGACCAGCAACCCCATGGCCACGAAATGGATGCGGCGCGAGAACTCGTAGCCCCCCAGCCATTCCCGCAAGACGGGGAACTGCACGGACTTGAACAGCACGAGCCCGGACAGCACCAGGACGAGAAGGTCCAGCATCACGAACAGATAGGCCAGCCGCTGCACGCTGTTGTACTGGCGCGCATCCGTGTGGGCGAGCTTTCCGCGCAGGGCGTCCATGGCATCGCGCAGCACGGCGCGCGGCCAGACCGGAAAGAACCTGCGGGCCAGCCGGCCGCTGGCGAGGTTCATCACCAGATAGAACAGGCCGTTGGCGGCCAGCAGCCACATGGCGGCGAAATGCCACTGCAGTGCACCTCCGAGCCAGCCGCCGAGGGTCAGCGCGTTGGGCAGCGTGAAAGGGAAAAACGGCGCCGCGTTGTAGATGCGCCAGCCGCTGGCGATGAGGATCAGCACCGCCAGGGCGTTCAGCCAGTGGCTGATGCGTATCCACAAGGGGTGGATGGGCTGTGGTTTCGCGGATGCCGCCATGAGTGCTCCTGAAAGAGGGCCCGGCGATCGGGCCTCGTCCAGTAGTTCGGGCGGAATGCGCCGCGGGTTACAGGCGGGTGAAAAAATTCCTGGAATTCAGGTGCCGTGCCGGCATCGCGGTTTTCTTCAAAGCGGTCAAATCATGCTCTGGCGCAATATGTACTAGGGCATGTAGCTATAAAATCAATAGCATCCGGGTTGCGAGGCGGGTAAAGCAGGGGCCGGACGCCGTGCGCCGCCAGCCGGAGGGCCGCGAACACCTGGGTCAGCCGCCCGCCTTGCCCAGCAGGGCGTCCTTGAGTTTCCAGTCCGCCGGCCGCTCGCCCAGCCAGATGCCCATCAGGGCATCGAAGAATTCGGGCTCGCGGAACGGCTCGCCCTGCGCCACGCCCTTGACGCTGATCACGGTGCCCGTGCCGGGCAGCCAGTCCACGGTGAAGGTGTCGCCGGCCGAGAGCTTCTTGTGCTGGGAAAAGATCTCGCTCATGCGCAGCACGCCGGGCACCAGGCGGGAGAACGAGGCCTTGTCCATGTTGTCTTCCATGCCGCGCGAAAACAGCTTGCCCAGCTCGGCCGATTCGATGTCGCGCAGCATGGTGATCGACAGCCGCTTGGGACCGCGCAGGGCGGCCACTTCCTGCGGCGTGCCCGCCTTGCGCTCCAGGTACAGGCCCGCCGTGTACACCTTGAACACGGCCTTGTAGCGGATGCCCGCACCATTGAGCAGCAAGGGGCTGCCTTGCAGTGGCAGGGCGGTGGCGTACTTCACATCGGCGACGGTCACGACCTGGGCCCAGGCGGCCCCCATGGTCACAAGAAGGCCGGCGAGGGTGGCTGCCAGCCACCGCTGCAGAAACATCATGGCAACTCCCAAAAAAAGAACGATCGTTCGTTTCTGATTGTTGCCGCGTGTCCGGGCGCGCACAACAGGGTTTTCAGCAAGGATTGCGGCAGGGCCCCTGGTTCGCCGGCCGCGGCGGGCGGGCGCAGGCGCTTTGCTACACTTTCTCCCCATGTTCATTCACCACGTGTTCATCACAGGTTGCAGCGACCGGGGAGCCTGGCCCTGGCGCAAGCCAGCCGCATCGAACGCCTGATGGCACCTGGGGCAATCCCAGCTGCACCCGTGGCCCTGACGGGCCGAACGCAATGAACTGCGGCGCCCCACGTCCTTGTGCTGGCGCTGCCCGACTGGGAAATTCCCGTGATTACAGAACTTGAATTCAAAAGCCTGGCCAGCGAAGGCTACAACCGCATTCCGCTCATCGCGGAGGCCTTCGCCGACCTGGAGACGCCGCTTTCGCTGTACCTGAAGCTGGCCTACAGCAAGGACGGCGGCAAATACAGTTTCCTGCTCGAATCGGTCGTGGGGGGCGAGCGGTTCGGCCGCTACAGCTTCATTGGCCTGCCGGCGCGCACCTTGCTGAGGGCCAGCGGCTTCGGGGCCGACGCCAAGACCGAGGTGGTCACCGATGGGCAGGTGGTCGAGACCGCCGCCGGCAATCCGCTGGACTTCATCGAGGCGTACCAGAAGCGTTTCAAGGTGGCGCTGCGCCCCGGCCTGCCGCGGTTCTGCGGCGGCCTGGCGGGGTACTTCGGCTATGACGCGGTGCGTTACGTCGAAAAGAAGCTCGAAGCGAGTTGCCCGCCCGACACGATGGGCATGCCCGACATCCTGCTGCTGCAGTGCGAGGAACTGGCGGTCATCGACAACCTCTCGGGCAAGCTGTACCTCATCGTCTACGCGGACCCGGGCCAGCCCGAGGCGTATTCCAGGGGCAAGCAACGCCTGCGGGGTTTGAAGGACCAGCTCAAGTATTCGGTGGCCGCGCCGGTCGTCAAGCCGACGGAGAGCCATCCTCCCCAGCGCGACTTTGCCAAGGCCGATTACCTGGCGGCGGTGGATCGTGCCAAGGAGCTGATCGCCGCGGGCGACTTCATGCAGGTGCAGGTGGGCCAGCGCATCCACAAGCGCTACACCGAATCGCCGCTCTCCCTGTACCGCGCGCTGCGGTCGCTGAACCCCTCGCCCTACATGTTTTACTACCACATGGGCGACTTCCACATCGTCTCGGCGTCGCCGGAGATCCTGGTGCGGCAAGAGAGCACCCCGCAAGGCCAGAAGGTCACGATCCGGCCTTTGGCCGGAACGCGCCCGCGCGGCAACACGCCCGAGCATGACAAGGCCACGGAAATCGAACTGGTCAACGACCCCAAGGAGCGCGCGGAGCACGTGATGCTGATCGACCTTGCGCGCAACGACATCGGGCGCATCGCCAAGACGGGCTCGGTGAAGGTGACGGAGGCGTTCGCCGTGGAGCGCTACAGCCACGTGATGCACATCGTGAGCAACGTCGAGGGCCTGCTCAATGACGGCATGACCAACATGGACGTGCTGAAGGCGACGTTTCCGGCAGGCACGCTCACCGGCGCGCCCAAGGTGCATGCGATGGAGCTGATCGACCAGCTGGAGCCCGTCAAGCGTGGCCTGTATGGCGGGGCGTGCGGCTATCTCAGCTACGCCGGGGACATGGATGTGGCCATTGCCATCCGCACCGGCATCGTGAAGGACGGAACGCTCTATGTTCAGGCCGCGGCCGGCGTCGTGGCCGACTCGGTGCCCGAGCTGGAGTGGAAGGAAACGGAACACAAGGCCCGCGCTCTGCTGCGCGCTGCCGAACTGGTTGAGGAAGGACTCGAATGATGACCCGGGCGATCGACAAGGTGGAGCGCTGCAGCAGCATGGCGCAGGTGCGTGCGCGCATCGACGCGCTGGACGACATCCTGGTGCCGTTGCTGGTGGAGCGCGGCGGCTACATGACCCAGGCCGCATTGAACAAGCAGCGCGAGTCCCAGGTGCGGGACGAAGGCCGCATCGAATTCATCGTGCGCCGGGTGCGCGAGCGTGCGCTGGCCGAAGGCGGCCAGCCCGAGGTGATCGAGGCCATCTACCGCAGCATGATGGAGACCTACATCGCCTACGAACATGAAGAGTTCGCGCGGCTGGTCGAGCAAGGCGCCAAGACCTCCGTGAAGTGACGGCAGGGCGGCGGGCGGCTGTCGCGTCCCGCCAGCCGTGATATCAGTGCGCATCGGCGGGACGCCCGGCGGACAGCTTGAAGGCGTTGGCCAGCGTGGACCGGTTGCAGATGCCCCAGCGTGACGCGACGTCCAGCATGTGGGCCCGTCCGCCGGTTTCGCTCATCTCGCGCAGTTCGTCCTCGATGCGCTTCACGCGCTCGGTCCGGATCAGTTCGGCAGGCGTCATGCCCAGGTGGTTGCGGAACGCCAGTTGCAGGGCGCGTTCGGTGACCCCCAGGCGGCCTGCGATTTCACGCACCGAAAGGTTGGCGTCGTGCAGGTGCTCGACGATGTAGCGGTAGGCCGCGCGGTAGCGGGGCGGCAGGCGCAAGCCGGTCGTGTCCTGGGCCTGGGAGGGCAGGGTGGACGCGGCGCTGTTCATGCGCGCCAGCACCGTGTTGTGCACCACGCGCATGGCCTGGGCCACGTGGCGCTTGTACTGGCGCAGTGACTCGCCCAGCCGCCCTTCTTCCATGTGGATCTTGGACAGGCAGTATTGGATGTCCGACGCGTAAGGGTGCCGATCGACCTCGCGTTCGACGCTGGCCAGCGGCTGGATCACATCGCGGGCACCCGTGGCCGCCTTGTCGGTCAGCAGCGCGAGGCAGGCTTCCACCCGCACTTGCGATTCCAGGCCCGCCAGTTCGTGTTCGCGCAGCCAGCGCACGAAGCTCGCCACCGCCTCTTGCCGGCTGGCAGGGTGGTGTCCCAGCAAGCCGCAGCGCAGGTAAGCCAGGCGGGCCCGCAGCAGTTCGGGCGCGTGGGGGCTTGACTCGAGCGCCGCCAGTTCGGCCACCATCTCTGCCTCGGTCGGCAGATCGCGTGCCAGTGCCATTGCGGACTCCGACAGCGCATGGTCTGTCAGTTCTTCATGGCGCAGCAGGTGCACCCGGGCCAGCACCTCCAGGCGGATCGCCCTGGCGTGCGGCTCCAGCATGGCTGCGGGAGCTGACTGGCAGAGCGCTTCCGCCTGGCGTGCGGTGGCCAAGGCTTCGGCATGCTGGCCCAGGGCCTGCATCGACAGCGCCTTGCCGCAATGGCCTTCCACACGCAATTCGAGCGGGGCTTCGTGGTCGCTGGCCACGATCGACCAGCAGGCCACGGCACGGGCGGGCTTGTTCAGATGATGAAAGAGCCAGGCCTGGTCCAGTGCCGACTGCCAGCGCACGTTGCTGCGCGATACCTGGTCATAGGCCTTGAGCTGCTGGTGGAACACTTCGCTGGCGGCCTCTTCCATGCCAACCAGCAGCAGGCTGCGCCCGAGCAGCGCGCCTTCCTGCGGCGTGCCCGTATCGCGGCCATTGCGCTCCAGGCGCCGGCGGCCGATGCCCGCCGCGTCCTTGACGCGCATGGCGTGAATGAGATTGGAAAGCTCTGGCGCCTGGGCTTGGGCGCGCTGGCAGGTCAACGACAGAAGTGTGAGCAGCATGGGTCTTCGCGGTGTTGCCGCGCCTTTGATTGATGACCAGTCAATGCTAGGAACGGGCGTCCGGGCAATGCTCAACTTCCTTACGTTCAATCCTCAACTTTTGCTAATTGCCACGTTTTATGGTGAGTGCCTTCGGATACCTTTGCACGCGTTGCCTGAAGCTATTGGCAGCACATCCGCTCCCCTGTTCATCCAATGTTCATCGGCAAGTCATCGGTTTTTCATGAAGGGCTGCTTCGTCGTTCATGCGAGGTGCTTAGAGTGAAATCAGGCCGTCGAGGACGGGATTTGCAGCGAGAGAGGGGAGGGCGGCGAATTCAGAACGGCCAGTAAAAAAAACAGGGACTGCTGCGCCAGCCAATTGAGCGCACAAAGCCTGGACCGGAGACTGATAAGGGACTGCTATGGCGTCGAATAGTTATTGCCTATAAGCAATTGACCTATCGAAAGGGCATACTGCAGAGAATATTTCGCTGATTCTGTTCCGCGGAAGGTTGGGAAAAAATTGCAAAATCTGTGACTATGTGTAGCAACCGGATGGCGCTTTTTTGGCACCCACGGTCCAGCTGAACAGGCCAAGGGGGCAGCGTGATGCGCCGCCATTTGTCGATATAAATTTGCGTCGAGGGATTCCATGAACATTGCTCTTCTTTCGCGTCGATCGACGGTGAACCAGTTCCTGGTGGACCTGCTTTCCCGTGGCGGAATTCAAGCCATGCTGCACGTCAGCATTGCGGCTTTTCGCATGCAAGTGAGACAGCAGGCCTTTGATGCCGTGATCCTTGAAGACTGCGGAGGCACTTTGGCGGAAGATCTGGGACTGATCAAAACCTGCGTCTCCGATCAGGTTCCCGTCGTGGTGGTGGGGGCCGAGTTGCACGCCGGCTTCGGCGTGGCCCTGGCCTGCGGTGCGGTGGACTACATCAGCCTTTCCCGCGTCGGGCATGACGAACTCAAGACCCGGCTGCGCGGCCACATGGAAGCCCAGGCGTTCCAGGCCGCCCACCCGATCGATGTCGACGGCTGCCGGCTCGACCCCGCCAGGCTTTGCCTCGTTCATGGAGACAAGACAGTGGGCCTCACGCACCGCGAATGTGAACTGGCCTGCCTGCTGTTTTCCAAGCCCAACCAGGTGGTGTCCTTGCCTACGATCATCGCCAAGGTGTGGGGGCGCTCGGTCGAGTCCAACAAACGCACCCTGGAGCAGCACATCTACAAGCTGCGCACCAAACTGCGAGAGGCCGGTTGCCAGTTGCGCGTCCAGGCGGCTTATGGACGGGGCTACCGGCTGCTGTCCCATGAGGGGACGGAGGCGGTCGGCAACGAATACACCGCGCTTTACTGGTAACGGCAGCAGGACCGTGCTCAATGTCTTTTTCGGGCCGTGCAGGTGACGTTTCGCAATCGGGTGCAAAGCGTGGTGCGCCACCCATTGCCTCGGACTTCGGCCAGCGCCACCACGCAGGCCGCTTGAAAAGGCATGGGTCCCGCGGGTTGGAGCGCAACTGGATGACGCAGCGTTCCGGCGGCTTGCGTGGGCACCCGCCCATGCGGTGCCACGGACCCCCACCCCGTCCAATTGCGTGCCAGCACGTGCTCCAAAAAAGACCTTGAACACGTTCTAGCCCGATCGGGGCATGGGCGGCGGGGGCCTGGGTTTCACACCTTGAGCCAGATGTAGTCCCCCGCACAGATGCCGTTGAAGGCTTCGTCGGTGGAACTCAGCACGTTGTCCTTCCAGTACCGTCCGTGCTCTGTGTAGTGGGTCAGTGTTTCGGCCAGCCAGGTCCCGGTGATTTCCGGCGTCATCGGCACCCGCACGATCAGGATGATGCCTCCTGTATCGGGGTTGATGCCTGCCTGGGCCTGATCCTGCGCATACACGGTGAGATTGGCCTCCAGCAGGAGCCGAAAGATGGTCAGCGTGCGCCCTGCGGTGACGATGCCGAAATGGAAGTTGAGATACAGCGCGGCAGGGTCGTTCTCGTAGTGCGACAGCAGAACCTCGAATCCTTCGACCTCGATCCAGCCCTGCGCGAGCACCGCCTGCGGATCGGGCAAGTCGATGGCCTCGCACAGCTCGGTGACCAACTGGTTGTATTGATCGAGACTCATGGGCGAACGGGCCGTTTCAAGGATTGGCTGGCCTGCAATTGCCGCTCTGCAGCGATGCTTGCCTGGGACGGCGTGCGTGGGAGATCGGTGCTCAGCAAAGCCAGCGGCAGCAAGGCCTTGAGGTCTTTCATGCGAACGGTGTCACTGGCTGCATCGGGTGCGGGCCCCCCGCACAGCAACAACGCCATCTTGACCCGTTGCAGGGTGCCCAATGCACCCCGTTCTTCGTGGTTTTGAAGGTACGCCGCCATCTCCGCCATGCCCCGCGTGGGGGTGGCAGCGAAGTGGGGCTTTCGGCTGTGATCCCAAAGCCGCCGTGTAAGGACATGGGCCCGGTCTTGCGCCGTGCCGGCGTAATGCTGCTGCAAAACATGCTGGGCCGCCATGGCACCCCCAGCCAGGCCTGGCTTGGCCATCCGGCTGGTTTGCGGGTTGTCACGCGAACTTCCTTGATCGCCTTTGCCGGAGCCCGACCCGGAGCCAGAACCCGATCCCGATCCCGATCCGGACCCTGATCCGGAATTGCCGCCTTCGGAATTCTCCTGGGAATCCCCCTTGTCACGGCTGCTGCCTCCTTGTCGCAGGAAACTGTCCAGCGCCGCGGGCTCGTTCCCGGTGTCCCGGAGTGATTCCCGGTACCGCGCGTAGCGTTCTCCACGGTCGTCGTCGAGGGCCGCCTTCCACCGCTCCGCAGATCCTTGCCTTGCTTCGGATTCTTCGGGACCGGCCTGCAGGATTTCGAGCGGAATGTCTTGTCCCGGTGCCAAGAGCGGGGCATCGGGCTGGCCGGGGAGCCGGGCCTGCTTGGGTGGCAAGGGCAGCGGTGGGCGGGGAACCGTGCGGAAAATGTAGTCGCCGAACCGGCCCTGCTGCATGAGCGAGGCGTTGCGCGCGGCCTGCTCATGCTGCACTGCGATCAAATGATTGTGCTCGCGCAGGCGCAACTGCTTGAGCCGCTGCAGCTGTTGCAGCCCGCGAAAGAGCGGCGCATTGGGGTTCATGGCGTGAACGTGGCCGCGAGCAGCCTTTGGGAGAACTGCAGCACGGTGTTCCCGACCCACGGGGCGGAAACCGCAACAGTGACGGTCACGCAGATCAGCTTGATGCCCTGTGAAATGGCAGCATCCTGGAGCGATGTCACGGCTTGCACCAGCGCCACCAGCAAACCGACGATGGCCGCCACGGCCACCGCGGGCAGCGACAGAATGAGGCACAGCATGAGTGCCTCGGACGTCAGTTGAACGATGTTGTCGTGCGTCATGGGGTTGCGTCCTCCGTCATCGGTAGGTCAGCACGAGTCCGTGCATGACCTGGGACCACCCGTCGAGCACGACGAACAGCAGCAGCTTGAACGGGATGGCGATGTTGGTGGGCGACACCTGAGACAGGCCCATGGCCAGCAGCACGTTGGCGATGACGAGCTCCACGATCACGAAGGCCAGATACAGCAGGAAACCGATGCGAAAGGCGGCCGTCAGCTCCGTCAGCAAGAAAGCCGGGGCCACCACGATCAGGTCGTCGACCAGAAGCGCTTTTGCGCGTTCCTGGGGCCATATCGCCTGTGCCGACTTCAGGAAAAATGCCTTTTCGGCCGGGTGCGCGTGCTTGACGAGGAATTGCCGGAACGGCTCCTTCGCGGCGGAGGCGGCTGCCAGCAGCTGCTGGGTGTTCGACGTCTGCGATGACGGCGGCCCGTTCTGGATCTTGTCGGCCGCCTCCATGGCGACCGGCGCCATGACGTAAATCGAAATGATGATGGCGATGCCGTTGAGCACCATGTTGGGCGGCACCTGCTGAATGCCCAGCGCGTTGCGCAGCAAGCCCAGCACCACCACCACCTTGGTGTACGAGGTGACCACCATGGCCGCGAACGGCAGCACCGCCAGCGCCATCAGGGCGATGAACAGCGAGATGGGGTCCAGCCCCTGGACGGATGACAGCGGGGTCATGGCAAATCTTGTGGTGGTGCTTCGGCCGCCAGGCTGAGCCCCATTCGCTCGATGCGCACGCCGAGTTGCTCGCCGATGACAATCAGGCGGCCGGTACCGATCACCTGGTCGTGGCACACGAGGCGCACCAGTGCTTCGCGCACGGGCATGTCCAGCGTGATGACCGAGCCCGGACCGAAGGCCGCGAGATCGTCGAGCCGGACGCGGGCGCTGTCTATCTCGAAGGCCACGGGGATGGACAGCTTTCCGATGGCACCGATTTCCGCACCCGCTGGCAGGTCGTGCTCCGGAATGGGTTCGCTGCCGGGCTCAGGTGTGCCGTCGAGCGTGGCTTGGTGCGAGTCGATATCGAGTTGTGCAGTGGTTTCCATGGAGACGCCCATTCCAAAAGACAAGTGGCAATGCAAAGAGGCCGAGGCGCCGGCGGGCAAGCCTGTGAGCAGCACATCGCCCGCACTGACCGAGCCCAGTTCGGAGGCGCAATACGTTTTGCGCGCGAGCCGGATGCGGCAGGCCACGCGCAGGCCGAGCAGGTGGCTTGCGTCGCTTCGGACCGAGGCAGCCAGCAACGCCTGGATCTGTCCTGCCATCGCTTCGTCGATGGCCTGCAGCTCGATGCGGCGATTTCTTGCGGTGATCTCGAAAGGGGCAGCGCCGGAGTCCAGCTGCATCCCATGCAGCACCAGGCCGGCAAAGCGGGACTGGAACGGGGCGAGCAGCTGGGCCAGCAGCGAGTGCACAACGTCCCGGGCCAGCGCGGGGTCTGGCAGGCGCGCCGCCATCTCCAGCGCAGGCCAGTCGGTCCTGGGTACCGACAGCCGCATCGTGCCCTGCGCCGACCGAAATTCCATGCTGATGCGTTTGCCGGATCGGCGGCGCCGGCTGACCGACGCACCCGTTTGTCCCGAAAGGGCCCGAACCCACCGCACGAATCGCCGATCGAACATCACCCGCGCCAGACGGGCTTCGCCGTGGTCCATGGGCGGCAGATACCTTGCGAGGTCGCTTAAGGGGAAAGCCAGTGGCTTGACTGCGTTCAAGGTCATTCCAGGTCAATGTCGATGCTTCGGTGGGCCGTGCCCAGGCGGGCAAGCAACCCGTGCAGTTGATCGCGATGCTTTGAGATTAGGTGGCGGGACTCGGACGACATCGTTCGGAAGCGAAGCGTCATGGCATAGGACGAAAGCCCCAGGGCCAGCTCGCATTCCGGCAGCACCTTGGGGTCCATGGGCACCGTGACGGCCCAGGATTGGAAAGCCGGGTCTGCCCGCAGGCACAGATCGGTAATGGTTTGCGCGGTATCTCGCAGCCACTGCGGCGGCTCCGCATCCGTGGCGGTGCCGGTGGCACCGACGGCGTGCACGGGTGGCCGGTCGTCGGGCAGATCCTGCCCTGCTTCCCCGGGGGCGGGTGTGCGTGCCAGCGGTGGCGGAACGGTATCGCCCTGGATGAAGAAGTATTGCGGCGGCAAGGGGTCGGATGTCGCAGCCTGCGGCGCAGGAGCGGGTGGTGCGTTGTTGTCCCGCTCTTCCTCGTTCGGCGAATCGCCTTGCGCATCGGCCTGCTCCCGAGGCTCTCCGTCGCTCGAGTCCATGGGGTCGGGCGGGGTGCCCTCCGCAGCCGTGGCGAAGGGATCGGTGGACTCGATCACTTCGTCTTCGGCGGGGTCGTCCTGCGGGAGTGCGGGTGGAAACAGCTCGCGGCGAAACCGCTCTTGCGAGTTCGGCCGCAGCAGCGCGGGGGTGGCTGCCACTGCAGGGTGCGCGACGTGGCGCAGGGTGTGATCGGGGCGCTGGAGAGAGGTCATGGCCGCGGTCCTCAGGAAACGCGGCCGATAGGCCGCAGTTCCACCTGGGTTCCCAACTCCTGGAACGAGTACACGCGCAGCCAGTCGAGGCGGCTTTCGATCATCTTCTTGACATAGCGGCGAATGTCCATCGACGTCACCAAGGCCACGCCGGGCTGCCTGGCGGTATCGGCGACCGCGGCGATGCGCTCGGTCAGGTCGCGCGCGTCGTCGGGCGACATGGCCAGGTAGTTCCCCGCCGGCGTGGGCTTGATGCAGCCGCGGATCGCCTGTTCGATGTCCGGATCGAGCAAGATGGCCGACAGATGCCGCTGGCCACTGGTCGCTTCATGCGCGAGATAGCGGCCGAGGTCGGAGCGCACGTACTCCGTGAGCAGCAACAGGTCTTTTTCCTTGGGCCCCCAGACGATCAGGCTCTCGAAAATGCTGCGGATGTTGCGGATCGGCACCTGTTCTTCCAGCAGCCTGCGCAGCACCTCGGCCATGCGCTGCAGGGGCATGATCTTCTGCACCTCGGCCACGAGACCGGGGTATTCCGGCGTGCTGCGCTCGATCACCCACTGCACCTCCTGAACCCCCATGAACAGGTGGGCGTGCCGCTGCAGCATGCCCACGACTTCGCGCGCGATGACCTGCTCCACATCGATGCATGCGCCTTCTCGCTGGGCCATGGGCACGGCCTCCGGCGCCAGCCACAGCGAGACCTCGCTGCCCAGTGCGGGCCCGTGTGGCTGGGCCGATGCGGCCAGGGGCGATTGGGGGTCGAGCAGCAGCAGCATGCGGCCCGGCAGTTCGGGCTGCGCCACCGGAACGTCGTTGATCAGCACTTCGTAGCGCAGGCCGGTCAGTTCGATGTCCACCCACATCGCAGCGCCGGGAAACGGCAGGCCCAGCCTGGACTGCAGTCCTTCCCGTTCCTTGTTGAGTGCGCCGTTGAGCCGCTCTGCATCGATCAGCTTGCCCAATGCATCCGACATGCGGATCGACAGCGGCTTGGCGAACTCGGGGGCTTTTTGCTGGATGGAGGGCGCGTCTCCCTTGGCCCCTTCGCGCATCAGGGCCGCGATCGGCTTGGACAGCGAGTTGCCCGCGAGCTGGGTTCGTTTCTTGGTGAGGAAGTGCCCGCCAGCCACCAGACCGCCCGCCAGCAGGGCGAAAGGCACCATCGGAAAGCCCGGAATGAAGCCGAAGCCCGCCGTGAGCGCCGCGGCAAGGTACATCGAACGGGGGTTGCGGGTGAGTTGCTCGGTCATGTCCTGGCCGAGCGAGGTGGGCTTTTTCTTGTGCTCGTCGGTCACCCGGGTGGTGAGAACGCCGGCCGCCATACAGATGAAGAGGGCAGGAATCTGCGACACCATGGCATCGCCGATGGACAGCACCGCGAAGCGGTTGGCCGCTTCGCCGGCGGTCATGTTGTGGTACATGATGCCGACCACAACCCCTGCGAGGATGTTCACCATCGTGATGATCAGCCCGGCGATGGCGTCGCCTTTCACGAACTTCATCGCGCCGTCCATGCCGCCGTGCAGCATGCTTTCCATTCCGAGGTGAGCGCGTTTTCGCTTGGCTTCATCGGGCGTCAAAAGGCCCGCGCGCAAGTCGGCATCGATGCTCATCTGCTTGCCTGGCAGGGCATCCAGCGTGAAGCGCGCGCCGACTTCCGCCACCCGCTCCGAGCCTTTGGCGATCACGATGAACTGGACGATGGTGATGACCAGGAACACCACGATCCCCACCACCAGATTGCCGCCCACCACCAACTGCCCGAAGCTCTCGATCAGGTGGCCTGCATCGGCATGCAGCAAGATCGCCTTGGTTGAGGCGATGTTCAGCGCCAGCCGGAACAGCGTGGTGAACAGCAGCAGCGAAGGAAAGGTCGAAAGCGACAGCGCGTCCGGTATGAACAGCGTGGTCATCAGCAGCAGGATGCTCACCGTGAGGTTGATGGCCAGCAGCGCATCGATGAGCATGGTCGGCAGCGGAAGGATCATCAGTGCGATCACGCCGACGAGAAAGCCCGCCATCGTCATGTCGTTGACCAGGGTGGAGTCGAAGCGTTTGGCCATGGGGTGTTCCTGGTGGTGAAGGCTTGTCAGGGAGGAGAGGTGTTTGCGGCCGTGCCGCCGCCGAATTGGTCGAGTTCTGCGACCCAGCGCAGCACGACGGCAACGGACTCGAGCAGTTCTTCGGAAATGGGTTGGTTCAGCGGCAGGCGGTGCAGCGCGCGGGCCAGGGGCGGGTTGGCGATGATCGGAACACCATGCGTTGCGGCCAGGCCGCGGATCACCGCGGCCTGTGCATCCATCCCCTTGGCCACCACGATGGGCAGGGGCGTGACGCCTTCCTCGTAGAGCAGGGCCACGGCGTAGTGGGTCGGGTTGGTGACCACCACGGTGGCGCCGGGCACGCGTTCCTGCGGTGGACTGTTGGCCAGCTCGTCGCGCAGCGAGCGCTGCTGGCCCTTGACATGGGGGTCTCCGTCGCTGTCCTTGCGCTCCCGCTTGATATCGTCCTTGCTCATGCGCTGGTCGCGCATGAACAGCCAGCGCTGCAAGCCGAAGTCCACGGGACCGATGATCACGAACACCAGGCACGAAAAAACCGATCAACCGCAGGATGGCGCTCCACGCCACCTGACCCGCGCCTTGGGCAGAAAGGTAGGCCGAGCCCACCAGCAATGGCACGAGGCTGAGCACGATTTGCCAGATCACGGCCCCCAGTGCCACGGCCTTCACCACAGACTTGCAGAACTCGATGATCGAGCGTGCGTTGATCAGTTTCTTGAGGCCTTCGGCGGGGTTCAGTTTTTCGAATTTCGGCTGGATGGCTTCGAACGAAATGATCACCCCCACCTGGCCCATCATGGCAATGATCGCCACCAGCACGGAGACGATGACCAGGGAGAACGCGGCGATCGCGCCGTCCAGCACCATGGAGGAAATCAGCGCCAGAACCTCCTGCGTGTCCTGCGCCTGCATGCCTTGGTGCATGGCGGTTTTCACCACCTTCGCGATGTGGTCGTAGAGCATGGGGCCGGAGCCGATCAGCACCAGCAGCGAGGCCACCAGGATGGCCGCGGCCACGACGTCCTGGCTTTTGGGAACCTCTCCCTTCTTGCGGGCGTCCAGGAGCTTCTTGTCTGTGGGTTCTTCCGTTTTTTCTGACATGGCGTGGGCTCGTTGGTCGCGGTGCGCGATGGGTTCTTGCAATCTAGCTTTGCACGCCGCCTGGCATGCGATCCATGCGAAGTCCTTGCCCTCGCAGACGAACGTGACGGATCGCAGTCCTGCGCTGCGTGCCCACATTCGCATTGCCGTGACTGCCTTCGTTCGGGTTCCATGGCGCGAGGCCGCGCGCTTCTAGTCTTGCCGCCAGAAGGTCAATCGATGTCGGTTGGCCGCTGGAGAGGGATTCATGAGCACGATCAAGGGGTTGCGCATCCTGGTGCGCCTGAAGAAGCGGCGTGTCGAGCAGAGCGAAGCGGCATTGCAGGAGAGCGCCCGGCAGCGCGATCGCGAGCAGGCCGCGCACGAAGCGGCCGTGGCCGAGGAGGCGCAGGTGCGCCAGGCCGAGAGCGACCTGCGCGGCCGCATCGCCTCGACCACGGAGCGTCCGCAAGGCTTTCATGCGCAGGACGTGGTGACGCTGCAAATCCTGGTCAAGGAGGCGGAAGTGCGCAGCGCCGATGCCGGCAAGCTGACGCAGCGCGCGGCAGCGCAGGTGGAAGCCGCCGTGCAGCGGGTGGCCGAGCGAGAGTTCGCGCTGCGGCGCGCAACGCAGCAAATGGAGGCGACCGAGGCCCGGCTGGAGCGGGCCGTGCAGGAGGCTGAACGGGCCCAGGAGGACGCGCAGGACGAGGAGGCAGAGGAAACGGCCGTTGCTCGCATGCTGGCCTGCTCCCGTGCCGCTGCGCGCACGCGATTGCAGTTGGCGCGCGGCGCCAGGGCATGAGGTGGCGATGGACCCCTCCATGCAGCAGGGGCTGGGCCTTTTCCAGCTGACCCTCGATCTCAAGGGCTTCTTTGCCGTGCTGGCACTGTCCACTGCGCGCATCTATGCCGCCATGCTCGTCATGCCGGCGACGAACGACATGCTGCTGTATGGGCGCACTCGCGGTGGGCTCGTGCTTGTGCTGGGCGCCTTTGTGGCCTGGGGCCAGCCGACCGAACTGCTGCATTCGCTGACCGCCGTGGACATGGCGGTGCTGGTGCTCAAGGAGGGCGTCATCGGAATGCTGATCGGGTTCGCGGTCGGCACCGTCTTCTGGGTGGCCGAGAGCGTGGGCATGCTCATTGACAACCAGACCGGCTACAACAACATCCAGCAGACCAATCCGCTCAGCGGCCAGCAGAGCACGCCGGTGGGCAACCTGCTGTCGCAACTGGCCATCGTAGGCTTTTACATGCTGGGGGGCATGCTGGTCTTCATCGGCCTGCTGTTCGATTCGTACGAGTGGTGGCCGCTCACGGGCGTCATGCCCAGTTGGGCGGTGCTGATGGAGCGGTTCCTGCCGACCGAAGTCACCAACTACGCCGAAACCGTGCTCAAGATCGCCGGACCGGTGATCGTGATCCTGATGCTCATCGACCTGGGCATTGGCTTGCTGGGAAAGGCCGCAGAAAAGCTGGAGCCCAACAGCCTCGCGCAGCCCATCAAGGGGGCGACGACCATGCTGCTGTTGGTACTCCTGGTGGGCGTTTTCTTCCAGCAGGTGCGGCCGCAACTCACGATGCGGCCCGTGGCCGAGCGCATCAAGCGTTTGCTGTCGCCTGCGGCCTCGCCCCCTGCCTCACCCCAATCGCCGGCGGTGCCCCATGGATAACGCTGAGGGCAACCGGCAGGCCGCGCAGTCCCGCCTTCGCAGCTGGACTGCCAGCCTGTCCTGTGCACTGGCGGCGCGCCGATGCGCTGTGTCGGTGAGGTGTGGACGGCCCCTCGTGCCGTCGCGCCTGCAGTGTCCCAGCGATGTGCACCGCGGGGCCGGGGTTTCCCACCACGTGTCGATCCGGTCGCCACCGCAGTCAGTCGCTTTCTCTGAACCCACGCCGTCGCGCAACACGGTGGATCCCTCCGCCGCATTTCTCTGTCTGAGCCGCCATGGGGTGGGCAGCTTTTTTTTTCACTTTGCCTTAAGGAGTCAGTATGTCAGTCAATTTCCAAACCCAGACCACATCCCGGTTCAACAACAACCTGGACTCTCTGTCGGACAACCAACAGAACTCTTCCCAGAAACTGCAGGACGAACTGCTCCAGCTGGTCGTGCTGGTGCTGCAGCAAGTCATGAAAGCGATGGACAAAGACGGTTCCGACAGCAAAGCGGGCGGCACGGATGGTGTGTCGGGCAAGGGCGGCGCGGGCGGCGCCAACGGAGGCGGCGGCGCGAACAAGGGCCAGGGCGTGGCCGGCCTGATCCAGCAGTTCGGCGAGTTGCTGCAGCAGATCGCCAAGTCCATGGAGCAGAACTCGCAGAAGAATCCTGCCAGCGATCTGGCCAAAAGCATTGCCGACAAGCTCGGCGGCGGTGGCGGCAACACGCTCGATGAAATGGGCAGGGACAGCGGCAGCGGTGGCAACCTGCTGGAGCAACTGGGCGAAAGCTATCTGCGCCAGATCCTGGACAAGATGACCACAGGCGGCACGGGGCAAACCAACGGCGGCGGCAGCGGTGGCGACGGCAATACAGGCGCCAGCGACATTGGCGATCTGGCCAAACAATTCATCGAAGCACTGCTGTCGGGTGGCTCGGGTGCGGTGGAAGACCTGGGCAGGAAAAACGGTACGGGTGGCACCGGAGGCACAAACGGTGCCGGCGGCACTGGCGGCACTGAGGGCGCGGACGGCACGCAAAGCGGCGACGGCCAGTCGTCGATCCAGCAGCTGCTGCAGGTGCTCGAGCAGATTCTGCAAATCCTGCAAACCCTGCAGGGCGGAAAGGCGGAAGGCTCTGGTGGTGGCGGTGGAGCCGGCGGCACCAAGGACTCTGGCGGCACCAGCAATGCCGGTGGAACTGGCGGAACTGGTGATTCCGGTGGAGTCGATGGAACTGATGGTGCAAAAGGGCAGGGCTCGCCGGGCGACATGCTCAAGCAATTGGTCGAGGCCCTCATCAAGGGCGACAGCAGCGCACTGGACAAGCTGGCCAATGGCGACAAGCAAAATGGTGGCGCACAGGATGCAACCCAACAACTGATGGAGTTGCTGCAAAAACTGATCGAACTCCTGACGGGCAAGAAGCCGGACGAGTCCGATAGCGAGTCGGGTGGAGGCGGTGGCGGCGGCGGCGGCACGCAGCCTTCTGCTGGTGGTGGCGGTGGTACGCAGCCTTCTGCTGGTGGTGGTGGCGGCGGTACGCAGCCTTCTGCTGGTGGTGGCGGCACGCAGCCTTCTGCTGGTGGTGGCGGCGGCGGCACGAAGCCTTCTGGTGATGGTGGCGGCACGAAGCCTCCAGTGGGTGATGGCGGCGGTACGGAAAAGCCTTCCACCGACAAGCCTTCCACGACGGGCCCTTCTACCGGCACCAAGCCTTCCGAGACCCCTTCCACTACGGGTTCTGGCTCTGGCGGCAAGGTAACTAGCATTCCACCCGCCAGCGGCGAAAAGATCGTCAATGAGCCCATTGTGGTCAAGGCCGGCACCACCTTCGACGGCGGCAACGTGCATTACAAGGCGGGGCCTGCTCTTGGGGACGGCGGCCAGAGCGAGAATCAGAAGCCGGTATTCATCCTGGAACCCGGTGCTACCCTTAAGAACGTCCAGATTTCCGGCGGCGATGGCATTCACACCCAAGGCAACGCCACCCTCGACGGCGTGTTTGGCCGCGATGTGGGTGAGGACTTCATGACGAAGAAGGGCGAAGGCGACGTGGTGTTCAAGAACGGCGGCGCGGCGAATGCCACCGACAAGACGTTCCAGCTCAACCACGGCGGCGCCTTCTCCATCGACAACTCCTTCTTCGATGGCACCAGCAAGCTGGTCCGCACCAACGGTGGCAAGGACTTCGCGACCGACATCTCGATCACCAACTCGACGATCAGGAACGTCAAGGAAGCCGTGGTGCGTACCGACGCGACGCAGGCCAACATCAAGCTGGCCAACAACGACATCGTTGGCGCGCCCCACGATGTGCTCGCACCCGCAGCCACCAAGGTGGAAGGTGCGGAAAACCGCGGTACGAAGGCCTTCACGGGCTGATGAAAAAGAGGCTGGAAGTCTGCTGCGCCATGCCAGCGGATCTTCCGGCCTTGCTTGGCCACAGCGGCTGGTGCATGCAGGCGTTCGCCTGCCCTGCCAGCCGCTGCGCCTGCGTGCGGCGCATCCCGCCGCCACACGGCCTGCTGCCTCGTTTTCAGCAGCAGCGGCAGTGCAATGTCTTTCCGTCGGTGCCACCTCCGTGCCCTGATTTCTCTCCCACACCCCCCACTCAATTCGTCATAGGACACTCCCATGAGCGCCCCATCCACCGTTGCCCGCGTGCCCGAGGCCGCGACGCGCGCCCAGATCGATTTCCTGACCCAGTTGGCCGTGCACATCGGCCTGCGGGCGGAAGACGGCCTTCTCCTGGTGGCCCCACGGGTTATCAGCGGGCCGGCCGGCTTGGCCGGCCGTTTCCACTTGCACCCCGAGCATGCCGCGGTGCTGCCCGAAGTGCTGCTGCCGGTCGCGGCGCAAGAGCTTGCCGGTCCGGAGGTCTTGAAGCTTTTGACGCTGCAGGCCGTGGTCCTGAAGGAGTTTGGCTGGTATCTGGGAGCATCCGCTGAGGGCATGCTGCAGCTCAGTTCGCTGTCCTGGATCGAGGCGCCTCAAGACGCGGCCACCGCCATGGACATGCTCAATGGCATCGGGGCCAGTGTGCTTCAGGCACTGCTGGACGAACCCGCGCCAGCGCCTTCCTCGGCTTGAGACCGGCGGACTCTCCGTTTCACGAACTTCTGGACCCAAGGACACTCCCATGGACCACCCGAACATCACTGGCCGCAGCATCCGGACCATCCCCCATCGGACCGATGCCAACACCACGGCCGCCAGCCACACGACCGAGCGGCCCCCGACGCAAACGCTCGAGCACCAGGGCTTGAGCCCGCGCGCCACGCCAGGCACCACCGAGTCGGCCACTCCGGTGCGCCGGACAGTGTTGCCCGGACGGAGCACCAACTCCCCGTCGGCGTCCGGAAGCTACGTCGCCATCGACATGCCATCTCCGAATGAAAGCCTGGCCAACGCCGGGACCTCCCGCAGCTGGATGGAAACCATTGGCCAGACCTTGCAGTCGGGTGGGTGGCGCATGGCGCAAGGCGTGGGGGCTGCATGGACCGGCGCCCATGCCCTGGCGGGACAGGTGGGATGGCGAGGCCAGACGCCAGAGCCCGCGACGGCCCAGGCGGCCGATGTGCAGGCGCCGGTGCAAGACATCGCCGTCGACAGGGTGGATCTGGAGGCCAGCATGCCGCATGTGGTCGTCGACCCCCCGACCTCAGACCGTACCGCTCTGTCCGCGGGCGACCGCTTGGTGGCCTTCCTGCGTAACATACCGTTTCGCACAGAAAACGAGCAGCAGCGCGAAATGGCGGCAGTGTACGAGGAATGGGCCCGGCAGCATGCCGATGCGCAGGAGGCTGCCGGGGCCGGGGGCTACTCGCTGCGGGCTGGCGATGCAGCCTTGCCTGCAGGGTACGATTTTGGGCGGCAGTTGTTGAGTTCGATGGCGCGTTCGCCTGCCACCAATGCGATGGCCACCGCGATCGGTCCACGCTCGGGCCTGAACGCCGAAGGCCAATCGGTGAACATCGGAGAGTTGAGCAACCAGTACGACCCGGCGCTCGCAGGCGGCACCCTCGGGGGGCTCACCGCGCACATGGTCGATACCACGTTGCTGTCGGCCATGGACCGGCGAGCGGCCTTGGCCAACTTTCCCCAGTTCAAGGCCATCGATCCTCACGTGCTGGTCCCCGACCCTTGCCCAGTACAGATCCGGGTGGTGAACGAACGCAAGGAGTTCTGGAGGCCGGTGACGGCAGACTCGCTCGGTGGTCCGCGGCATTTGCCCACGATGAACGAGCTGAAGGCCCAGGCGGACCTGCGGCGCAAGTCGGTGACCGCGCTGCAGGTGGCACTGGATGGCAAACAGTGGGGGGTATTGGCCCAGCCGCTGATGACGGCGGGCTTCAATGTGCTGCGCCGGCAGGTGATGCCGATCTACGCGTTCACCAATCCCGCCTTGGTGTTCGCGCACTCGCTATGGGCTTCGGGGCTCGGAGGGGGCATGACCAAACTGGCATTGGGCATGGGCAAGTCGGTGGCCTATGCGAATCTGGATGATTTCGCCGGAGGAACGCGAAAGGCCAACGTGTTTGCCAGAAGCTTGCCCCAGCCCGGGTTGCCAGCGGCGGGGCTGGCCGACATCAAAGGGTTGCCTGGCTATGGAGCGGAGGTGGCCAAGGAAACGCTGGCATTGACGCAGCACTTTTGGGTCGGCCCCTGGCGCACCAGCGGATCATGGTTGCCCAATGGCGACGACGTTCGTGCCCGGATCAGCGACATGGGCCGGTCGCTGGCGTCCAATGTGATGGCGGGCGTTGCCTCGACCGGCATCGGCGCCTTGGTCGGGCAATTGGGGCGGGGCGGCTCCAATTCCGCCTTGCCAGGCGAATCCCTGCGATCGCAGGGCTACATGCTGCAGCAGGCTGGCCAGAGCTCCTCCAACGATTTTGTCTGGCAGGCGAGCAAGGAGTACCTGGGCGGTGCATCGCACAGCCTGACGGACTCCCTGGACAAGTGGCGAGACAACAAGCTGGTACGGCTGTCAAATGCGGCGTATCACGCGCAGAATGGTTTGGTGGCCCTGGCTGAAGAGCTGCAGGGCGTGATTTCCGAGCAGGGGGGCGATGACGCGATGTACCTCAGTGCGGCGATTGACACGCTGGCTGGACTACGGGACGCCAGCAAGCCGGAATTGGCCGACCTGCAGATCGCTCAGCAGCTGTTGCGAGGCGGTGCGGCTGGCGCTGGTATCCACCGAGGCGAGATCGCGCAAATCCAGGGAATGGTCGATCAGACCCTTCGCACCCTGCAGCACCGGGATGAACTGACCCATTGGGTCAAGCCCAAATCCGATTGAGTGAGGGAGTGGGGGCCCTGCGGGCTGGCAACTGTTGCCTGCCCGACCATCGGACTGCACGCCAAGCCGAAGCAGGCATGCCTCAACGGCCGGGCCCTGCCCTGGCTTTGCGGCAGGAGCCTTCGGTTGATCCGGCGCTGCCGGAGTTCCTCAACCGAGGGCCGTCATCAATGCGCGATGCGTTTGCGCATACGCGCGGTTTCCCCGCTCGGAAAACGGGTTGCTCCAGAGGTCCAGCGATGCCAGCGTGCGGTTGCCAGCCAACGCATGCGCGCCCGACTCGCCGATCCGGTTGCGGGCCAGATTCAGCTTCTGCAGCCGGGGATTGGCCGCCAGGGCCCGGGCACCGCCGGAGCCGATCTGGTGGCCCTCCAGATCGAGTTCGGTCAGGCAGGTGCTGGCCGCCAGGGCGCAAGCGCCGGCTTCCGTGATCTGCACGGTGCCGGCCATGTCGTTGCGCAGGACCAGGCGCGTCAGCGTGCGGGAGCGGCCCAATGCGCACGCGCCGGCATTGCCCACCTGGCAACTGCCCACATCCAGGCAGACGAGGGACGGGGCGTCGGCCAGCGCCTGGGCACCTGCATCGCCAATCGGGTTGTGGCGCAGGTCCAAGGTGGTCAGGGCGGTGTGCTGTGCCAGGGCTTGCGCACCGGCCGTGCCGATGCCGTTGCCCGATGCCACCAGTGTGTGCAAACGTGGCATGCGCGCCAGAGCGCCAGCGCCCTGGTCCCCGATCCGGTTGCGTTGCATGTTCAGCGATTCCAGGAACGGGTGTGCCGCCAGGCTGCGGGCACCGTCTTCGCCGATCAGGTTGCCGCCCAGTACCAGGTGGGTCAGGCTGCGGTTGCTGCCCAGCGGGGCAATGGCCGGGTCGCGCAGCCGGTTGTCGCTCAGGTCGAGCGAACGCATGCCGTGGCTGCGGGCCAGGGCGCGGATGCCTTCGGCGCCCAACGTTGGGTTGCTGCGCAGCTCCAACACCTGAAGGTGGGGGTTGGCGGCCAGGGCGGTGGCGCCCGCATTGCCAATGCCGCAGTCGTTCAGCCGCAACGTTTGCACGCCGGGGTTTCGAGCCAGCGCGCGAGCGCCTTCATCGCCAATCGGGTTGTGGCTGAGGTCCAGGCAGCGCAGCGTGGGATGGCCTGCGAGGATCGCGGCGCCTTGCGCATCGATGTGAAGATGGCGGGCCGTGAGCGAGCGCAGATCCAACTGGCAAAGTTGTGCAAGGCCTGCGGAACTGATGCCTTTGCAATGCAGCAGTTCCAGCTCCTCAAGCGACCCGGGCAGGTGCTGCAGATCCGCGTCGCTGAACTCACCCCGCAGCACCATCTTGCGCAACCCGGGGAAAAGTCCGTCCTCGCAGATGTCGAGCAGGCCCTGTGTGCCACGCACCACCGGCACGCCAGCCTGCCCCTCGGACAGGTCCCGCACGGGATGCTCGGCCGGCCGGGCGGCTGCTTGCTTTGCGGCAGGCGCCAAGGACGCGCCACCCATGCGATGGGACGATGCGCGGCGCAGGCGATGGGCGCTGGAGGCCTTGGCGCTCAGCCAGGCGAAGAGGCCGCCCGCTACCGGGCGCAGTTCTGTAGGGGGGCTTTTCAGGATAAGGCTGTTCATGGCGTTCTCGCGTTGATCGGGATGCCTCCAGGGTAGGCAGCCATACCCAGCGCAGGCAGCCGGCATGCGAAGCGATCGACCGACAAGCGAGCGGGCCAGGCCAGCGGTGGCCGATTGCACGGGGTGTCATCAGCCTTTCATACGGGCTGGCGATCATCCGACCCCATGTCTTTCGATATGCAGATTCGGCGCGCTGCGCCGGCGGGCTCCTGGATGCCGTCGCGCAGCGTGCGTTCGCCAGCCATGGCGCCCCAGGGCATTGCTCAGGTGGCGAGCAGGCCCCGTGCGCGGTTTTTGGGGCTGGACGACATTCCGCAATTGCTGCGCCTGGAAGCCCGGCAATGGACGCCGGAGCAAGCCGCCGACAAAGCGGCTCTGCGCAGTCGCATCCTGGCCCATCCCGATCTGTGCGTGGGTGCGTTCTGCCCGAAAACAGGAGAGGCGCTGGCGTCGCTCTTCATGAAGCCGGCCTGCCGCGAGGCGTTGGTGGCCGCCCGGTCCTGGCACGATTGCGCAGGACAACCGGTCGGCGCGAAGCCTGGCCGCAGCCTCTTCGGGATCAGCCTGACCAGCGTGGACCCGGAAGCGGCCTGCCAGTTGATCCGGTTCTTCTGGCCCCATGCGCTTCGGCATGGCTGGCGCGACATCTATCTGGGATCGCCAGTGCCCGGATTGCGCCGGGCCTTGCAGGAAGGGCTTGCGCCCGATGCGGAAACCTATGTGCATTCGCGCCGCGGCGGCCTGCCGGCCGATGCCCAGCTGCGGTACTACCATCGCAAGGGCTTTCGCGAGATCGTCGGCGTGCGGCCGGACTACTTCCCGCATGCGGAATCGCTGGACCACGGCGTTCTGCTGCGTGGTACCGTGCCGCTCGCGGCGGCATGGCCGCTGTGGCGCATCCTGCCGTTTGCGGTGCTGCGACGTGCCACGCACTGGGCCGGAGCGCTGCTTTGAGCGCTACGCAAGCCCGTGTGGTGCCCTGGAATGGAGACATGTTCCGCACGCGGTTCTTCGACGCCCTGTCGCTGTTGCTGCCGTCCGGCGAAGCCTTCGTGATCGATGCCATCTCCGATGCGCTCCAGGCCGACGGCGGGCAAGGCGTCTCGGCTCCCGCATTGCGTGACGAGGCCCTGCGCTTCGTGCGGGAAGAAGCCACCCACCAGCGAGCGCACCGCCGTTACAACGAGCGCCTGGCGCAGACCGGCGTGCCGGTATCCAAATTGGAGGGGCGGGTCGCGGCGGCGGTCCAGGACCTGGCCGGTCTGCCGCTGCCGACACGCCTGGCGCTGGCCGAGGCGTTCGAGCACCTGACTGCGCTGCTCTCAGCGCAGGTGCTGCAGGGAACGGCCTGGCTGCAGGGCGATGGCCGTGAGGCGCGGATGTGGCGCTGGCATTGCGAGGAAGAGGTGGGGCATCGCCATGTGGCCTCCGATGTGGCCCGCGCGTTCGGTATTGGCCATGTCCGGCGTGTGGCATGCCTGGCGCTGGCGGCGCTGTACCTCGGCATCGATCTGTCGCGCCTGCTGACGGGGCTGTTGTGGCGGGACATGGTTGACGGCCACGTGCGCCCGCTGGGCCTGCTGGGGCAGGCAGCGCGGTTCGCATGGCGCACGGCGCCCGGCGTGGGCCGCATGGCCATCGCTTCGCTCGCCGGTCTCTTGCCCCGCCGCCTGGCCTGACCGTTGGCCGGATCCCGGCTGGCGGGCCGTGGGGTCAGCCGTTGGCCACGTGTGCCAAGGTGCCCACCGATCGGTCGAAATCCCAGAGATCCGATGTGGCCTGGTTCAGGAAATCCAGGATCTGGGGCATTTTCTGCATGGCCTCGTCCGCGAGCGCATCGTTGCCGGGCTTGTATTCCCCCATCTGCACCAGCGGTTCGATCTCGTCGTATTTCGCCATGAGGCGGCGAAAGTGCCCCCCAGCCTGCTGATGGTCCTTGGGCACGATCTGCGACATCACGCGGCTCAGGCTGCCCAGCACGTCGATGGCCGGGTACTGGTTGCGGGCCGCGATCTTGCGTGACAGGATCATGTGGCCGTCCAGAATGCCTCGCACTTCTTCGGAGATCGGGTCGCCACCGCTCTCGTCCTCGTAAAGGATGGTGTACAGCGCCGTGATCGAGCCCACCGCACCCATGCCGGCCCGCTCCAGCAGGCGGGGGATCTCGGCGAACACCGAGGGCGGGAAGCCGCGCCGCGCAGGGGGCTCGCCCGCAGCCAGGCCGATTTCCCGCTGCGCGCGGGCGAAGCGCGTGAGCGAGTCCATCATGAGCAGTACCTTCAAGCCCTGGTCCCGGTAGTACTCGGCCACGGCGGTGGCCACATGGGCTGCTTTGGCGCGTTCGCTGGACGACCGATCGGAGGTGGCGCACACCACCACGGACCGCGCCATGCCTTCTTCACCCAGAATGAACTCGACGAATTCGCGCACTTCGCGGCCCCGCTCGCCGATGAGCGCGATCACGCTGATGTCGCACTCCGTGCCACGTGCCAGCATGCCCATCAACGTGCTCTTGCCAACCCCCGCCGGCGCGAAGATGCCCATGCGCTGGCCTTCGCCCAGGGTGAGCAGGGCATCGATGGCCTTCACGCCGGTGGGCAAGGGGTGCTCGATCATTTCCCGCTCCATCGGCGTGGGCGGAAGGGCGAACACCGGGCGCCGCTCAAGGCAATCGAGCGGACCCTTGCCATCGATGGGCTGGCCCAGGCTGTCGATCACCCGGCCCAGCAGCTTGGGTCCCACAGGGACGGACAGCACCTCGCCCAGGCCGACCACCGCCGAGCCGCCCCGCACGCCGAGGATCGATCCGAACGGTGACAGGATGCTCTGGCCGTTGGCAAAGCCGATCACTTCGGCGGCCTGCAGCAGGCCACCGCTTTCATCGAGCACATGGCACAGCTCGCCGAGCTTGGCGTCCAGGCCGGTCACGCGCATCAAGGTGCCGATCACCTCGACGACCTTGCCACTGCGGCGAACGATGGTCGCGGAGGCAATTTCCTGCTCCATCCATTGGGGCAGTCCGGAGACTTCAAGCATGGTGCTTTTCCTCGTCGTCATCGTCATCGCCGTCGCCGGCAGTCCCGCTCATCGGGTCCAGGGTTTCGAGCCAGTCCACCGCATCGTCGTCGTTGTGCAACGGCTTGGCGGATGAGAACCAGTTGGGCGAGTCGTCTGCCCTCTGGGCCAGAGGCGGTGCAACGGATGCCAGGGTTTGCTCGGGCACCGACTCTTCGGTGTCCAGCGGGTCCTCGGCTACGAGAGGCTCCTCCGCTTCCGCTTCCGCTTCCGCTTCCGCTTCCGCTTCCTCGGCTTCGGCTTCGGCTTCGGCTTCGGCTTCGGCTTCGTCCGCCTCCAGCCACTCCGTGGCTTCGTGGGCGGACGTCAGCTGGACCTCATGCAAAGGTTCCATCTCGATCTCTTCGGGGTCTGGCGGCGTGCTGGCTTCCTGCGAAGCATTGGCCATCGCCAACCGGGTGGCCCGCTCCAGTGCAGAGCGCACGCCAGCGAGCTGCACACCGAGGCTGGTGTCGAGCCGGCCGATGTCGGACTCGAAGATGCAGGAGCCCAGCGCGAGCGATGCATCGGTCTCGACGCGCACCTCGGGCTCGTTCGGCCCACGCACGGCCGAGGCGATGGCGGTGCGTGCCGCCTCGGCCTCGTCCGGATGAACGCGCAGGCTGGCCGTTCCTGCCTGGCGCAGCGCATCCTTCACGGTCCACAGGGCGCGCTGGAACAGGGCTTCGCGCGATTCGGATTGCACGATGCGCTCGACGGCCAGCGCGACCACGCCGGCCAGTTGGGTGTCCATGGCGTGCCAGGCGGCTTCATGCGTGGCCTTGAGCTGCGCGAAGCGGCCATGCCACCGCGCGGCGGCTTCGCGCTCGCCGTGGGCATAGCCCAGCTCTCGCTCGGCAGCCGCCTCGCGCCGTGCCTCGTCCACCAGGGCTTCGGCCTCTTGCCGCGCCTGCTGCAACAGGGCCTGGGCCGACTGTTCGGCTTCGTCGGCGGTGCGTTGAGCCTGGGCCCGGGCTTCCTCGCGGATGGCGGCGCATTCATCCCGGACGCTCTCCAGCAGCCCCAGTACGCCGGTCACCGTGGGGATTTCATGGGCCCGGAGGATGCCGGTGTCGGTGCGCAGCTGGGCGCGGTTCGGGTTGGACCAGATCAGCATGGTGTGCCTTCGAACAGCGATTCCAGCCGCTCCAGGCGGGCATGGGCCGGGCTGAGTGCCGCCGGCACATGCCGGGCGCGGGGCTCGTCCTGCCGCGACAGGGGCAGAGACAATCGGGCCAGCCGGCGCAATCCCCGGTCGGGCCACACGCCTTCCCGCACCAGTTCGCGGTAACCGACCCAGGCCCATGCGAGGGGTGTCCACGATGCGACTTCACTGGGCACGGGTGTGCCTTCCTGAAGGCCTCGCAGGGCCCCGTAGGCCGGCCCCAGGCATTGCTGCAGCGCGGCCCGCGACGTGCGCTCGACGCAGCAGCGCAACACACCGGGCCGGCCCATCAGGGCGAGAGCGCACAATCGCGACAGCATCTTTGTCCGGTCCATCAGCGCAAGCCGGCTGGCAGGGTGCTCCAGGGAGGGCAGGGGAGGCAGGGGGCCACAGCTGCGTTCATACAGCGCAATGGACATGCGCTGTCCCACGGCACCCTGGTCCCAGTCCTGGGCGGATTGCGCCAGGCCGAGCGGGGCGCGCCAGCTCGGGTCCATGCCTTCGTGCAGGGCTTCGAGCCGCAACTGGAGCGCCTGCGCCAGCGAGGCAAGTTGGCTGGCCCGGCTCATGGCCGCCGCCCCAGGCCATCGGCCGTGTCGGGGAGGGGGGGTCATGCCGAGGCTCC
>NZ_BAAJYS010000010.1:0-48416 GCF_057543315.1 Acidovorax sp. KPB24-07 | reverse complement strand
TCGGCCCTGGCGGGCGGCGCGCCCTGGCTGCCCGCCCACGCCCTCGCGCCCCGCACGCTGGTGTTCCCGCAGGACCATGGCAGCCATCCGGCGCTGCGCACCGAGTGGTGGTACATCACCGGACAGGCGCGCGCGGCGGGGCAGCTGTGGGGGTTTCAGGTGACGTTCTTTCGCTCGCGGGTCGAGGCCGCGCAGCCGCTGCAGTCGGCCTTCGCCGCCAGACAACTGGTGTTCGCGCATGCTGCGCTGACCGACCTGGGCGGCACCGCGCTGCACCATGACCAGCGCATCGCGCGCGCCGGCTTCGGCATCGCCGGAGCCAGCGAAGCCGACACCGACATCCGCCTGGGCGACTGGACGCTGGCTCGCACTCCCCGCGGTGCGGGGAGCGGCTATGCGGCCCAGGTTCGCGCGGCCGACTTCGCGCTGGACCTGCAGTTCGACACCACGCAGCCCGTGCTGCTGCAGGGCGCACAGGGCCTGTCGCGCAAGGGCCCGGACGCCACCCAGGCCAGCTACTACTACAGCCAGCCACAAATGTCCGTGACCGGGCACCTGCAGCTCGCGGGCCGGCGCATGGCCTTGGAGGCCGCGGCACCGGGCAGCCTGGACAACCGCGCCTGGCTGGACCACGAATGGAGCGATGCACTGGTGCACCCCGATGCCGTGGGCTGGGACTGGATCGGCATGAACCTGCAGGACGGCAGCGCGCTCACGGCGTTTCGCCTGCGGCGCGGCGACGGTTCGGCGCTCTGGGCTGGCGGCTCACTGCGCGCGGCCGGGGGCACCACGCAGGTGTTCGGGCCGCAAGCCGTCGCGTTCACCCCGCAGCGCCACTGGACCAGCCCCGCCAGCCAGACACGCTACCCGGTGCAGTGGCGCGTGGACACGCCGGCCGGATCGTTCGAAGTGCATGCGCTGCTGGATGCGCAGGAGCTGGACAGCCAGGCCTCGACGGGCGCCATCTACTGGGAGGGCCTGAGCGAGCTGCGGGACGGGGCCGGCCGCGCGGTGGGGCGCGGCTACCTGGAGATGACCGGCTACGCCCGGCCGCTGCGGCTGTAGCCGCAACAGGGGCCTATGCGAATCGCCCCGGAGTCAGCCGCGTACCCCGCGCGCTTCACCCCCCTTGGGCTCAGGCCTTGCGCCCGGCGCGCCGCGGCAGGCGCGCGATGATCTCGCCCATGATCCCGCGGCGGAAGGCCAGCACGCACACCACGAAGATGAGGCCGGTGACCATGGTGACCGACTCGCCCAGGGTGTTGAACCAGTCCACGCCCGTGATCGAGGCGACCAGGTGCCCAAACTCGCCGATCTTGTTTTCCAGCAGCACGACCACGGCCGACCCGACCAGCGGGCCCGACAGCGTGCCCAGGCCGCCCACCAGCGTCATCAGGATGACCTGGCCCGAGGCCGTCCAATGCACGTCGGACAGCGTGGCGAAGCCCAGCACCAGGGTCTTGAGCGAGCCCGCCAGCCCGGCGAGCGCGGCCGAGATCACGAAGGCCAGCAGCTTGAAGCGGTGCGTGTCGTAGCCCAGCGAAATGGCACGCGGCTCATTTTCCTTGATGCTCTTGAGCACCTGGCCGAACGGCGAGTGGATGGTGCGCACGATCAGCAGGAAGGCCAGCACCACCACCACCAGTGCCACGTAGTACATGGTGAGGTCGCTGGACAGGTCGATGAGCCCGAAGAGCTTGCCGCGCGGCACGCCCTGCAGGCCGTCCTCCCCGCCCGTGAACGGCTCCTGCAGGCAGGCGAAGAACAGCATCTGCGCCAGCGCCAGCGTGATCATCGAGAAATAGATGCCCTGGCGCCGGATGGCCAGCCAGCCGAACAGCAGCCCCAGCAGCGCGCCGCCGGCGGTGCCGGCCAGCAGGCCCAGTTCGGGCGTGAGGCCCCAGACCTTGATGGCGTGGCCGGCCACGTAGGCCGCGCCGCCCAAAAAGGCCGCATGGCCGAACGACAGCAGCCCGGTATAGCCCAGCAGCAAATTGAACGCCGAGGCGAACAGCGCGAAGCACATGAGCTTCATCACGAAGACCGGGTAGGCGCCCAGGAAGGGCGCCGCCAGCAGGGCGGCAAGCAGCAGGCCGTAGCCGATGGGGGCGAGTTTTTGGGAGTTCATGCGTGCGGCCCCTGCTTATCTCTCTTTGCCGAACAGGCCGGCGGGGCGGATGAGGAGAACGATCACCATGATGACGAACACCACGGTGGAAGAAGCCTCGGGATAGAACACCTTGGTGAACCCTTCGATCACGCCCAGGCCCAGCCCGGTGAGGATGGAGCCCATGATCGAACCCATGCCGCCGATCACCACCACGGCGAACACCACGATGATGAGGTTCTGCCCCATGAGCGGCGTGACCTGGTACACCGGCGCGGCCAGCACGCCGGCGAAGGCGGCGAGCGCCGCGCCGAACGCGTAGGTGAGCGTGATCATCACCGGCACGTTCACGCCGAAGGCCTCCACCAGGCGCGGGTTCTCGGTGCCGGCGCGCAGGTAGGCGCCGAGCTTGGTCTTTTCGATCACATACCAGGTGCCCACGCACACCACGAGCGAGGCCACCACCACCCAGGCGCGGTAGTTGGGCAGGATCATGAAGCCGAGGTTGGTCGCGCCTTCCAGCAGTTCGGGCGTGTCGTACCCCAGGCCAGAGACGCCGTAGATGGAGCGGAACACCCCCTCGATCAGCAGTGTGAGCCCGAGGGTCAGCAGCAGGCCGTAGAGGTGGTCGAGCTTGTAGATCCAGCGCAGCAGCAGCCGCTCGATCAGCACCCCCAGGATGCCCACCACCACCGGCGCCGCCAGCAGCATCACCCAGTAGTTGATGCCCAGGTAGGTCATGCCCATCCAGGTGAGCATCGCGCCCAGCATGAACAGCGCGCCGTGCGCGAAGTTGATCACGTTGAGCAGGCCGAAGATCACCGCCAGCCCCAGGCTGAGGATGGCGTAGAACGACCCGTTGACCAGCCCCAGCAGAAGCTGGCTCAACAGGCCCGGCAGTGAGACACCGAAGATTTGCATGGGAGGGCGCGAGTGGCGGTGAAGCGGTGAAAAAAGAGGGTCAGCGGAACGGGCGGCGCATCATGGATGTCATTTCCAGGCCGCGCACTTGCTCTCGGCCTGGGTGGCGAACACTTCCTCGCCGGGCAGCTTCTTGACGAGCTTGTAGTAATCCCATGCGCCCTTGGATTCGGCCGGTGACTTCACCTGCATCAGGTACATGTCGTGCACGTAGCGGCCATCGGGGCGCAGCGTGCCGGATCCGAAGAAGTCGTTCATCTTCATGCCGCGCCAGGCCTGCATCACCTTGTCGGCATCGGTGCTCTTGGCGGCTTCGACGGCCTTCAGGTAGTTCATGGTGGCCGAGTAGTCGGCCGCCTGGATCTCGGTCGGACGGCGCTTGGTCTTTTCCATGAACTTGTCGGCGAACTTGCGCGTGTCGTCGTTCAGGTCCCAATACCAGCTCGTCGTGAACTGCAGGCCCTCGGTGGTCTTGAGGCCCAGGCTGTGGATGTCGCTGAAGAAGATCAGCAGGCCGGCGAGCTTCATGCTCTTGCCGATGCCGAACTCCTTGGCGGCCTTGATGGAGTTGATGGTGTCGCCGCCCGCGTTGGCCAGGCCCAGCACCTGGGCCTTGGAGTTCTGCGCCTGCAGCAGGAAGGACGAGAAGTCCGAGGCGTTGAGCGGGTGCTTGACGCTGCCCACCACCGTGCCGCCCTTGGCCTTGACCACCGTGCTCGCATCGGCCTCCAGTGCATGGCCGAACGCATAGTCCGCCGTGAGGAAGAACCAGCTCTTGCCCCCACCATCGACGATGGTGGCGCCTGTGCCCTTGGCCAGCGCCACCGTGTCGTAGGCGTAGTGCACCGTGTAGGGGCTGCACTGCTCGTTGGTGAGTGCCGAGGTGGCCGCGCCGTTGTTGATGAACACGCGCTTTTTCTCCTGCGCCACCTTGGCCATGGCCAGGGCCGTGCCCGAGTTGGTGCCGCCGAACACCATGGTCAGGCCCTGCGTGTCGATCCATTCGCGCGCCTTCGATGCGGCGATGTCGGCCTTGTTCTGGTGGTCCGCGCTCATCAGTTCGATGGGCATGCCCAGCACCTTGCCACCGAAGTCGTCGATGGCCATCTGGATCGCCACCGCGCCGTTCTTGCCTTCCACGTCGGCGTACAGGCTGGACATGTCGGTGATGAAGCCGATCTTGACCTTGTCCTGGGCCTGCACGGCCGATGCGGCCAGGCCCAGGGCGCCCAGCACCAGGGTCAGTCGGGTGAGTTGTCTGTTTTTCATGGCTTTTTCTCCTGATCTCGGATGTGTTTTTTTTCGATCGTGCGCGTCAGCTCATTTCCACAGCGCGCATTTGCTCTCGGCCTTGGTGGTCCACACCTGATCCGCGGGCAGCTTGCTCACGACCTTGTAGTAGTCCCAGGGCTCCTTGGATTCGGCCGGGGCCTTCACCTGCACCAGGTACATGTCGTGCGCGAAGCGGCCGTCCGGGCGGATCACGCCCTTGCCATAGAAGTCGTCGATGGGCGTGGACTTGAGCTTCTCCATCACCTTGTCGGCATCGAGCGTCTTGGCGGCCTCCACGGCCTTCAGGTAGTTCATGGTGGCCGAGTAGTCGGCCGCCTGGATGTCGGTCGGCATGCGCTTGGTCTTGGCGAAGAACTTGCGGCCGAAGGCGCGGGTCTTGTCGTCCAGGTTCCAGTCCCAGCTGGTGGTGAGCAGCAGGCCTTCGGTGTTCTTCAGGCCCAGGCTGTGGATGTCGGTCACGAAGACCAGCAGGCCCGCCATCTTCATGGTCTTGTTGATGCCGAACTCGCGCGCGGCCTTGATGGCGTTGATGGTGTCGCCGCCGGCATTCGCCAGGCCCAGGATCTGCGCCTTGGAGTTCTGCGCCTGCAGCAGGAAGGACGAGAAGTCCGACGCGTTGATCGGATGCTTCACGCTACCCACCACCTTGCCGCCCTTTTCCTTGACCACCTTGGCCGTATCGGCCTCCAGCGCGGCGCCGAACGCATAGTCCGCCGTGAGGAAGAACCAGTCCTTGCCGCCCTGCCCCACGATCGCGCCGCCCGTGCCCTTGGCCAGCGCCACGGTGTCGTAGGCGTAGTGCACGGTGTAGGGGCTGCACTGCTCGTTGGTGAGCGCCGAGGAGCCCGCGCCGTTGACGATGAACACGCGCTTCTTCTCCTGCGCCACCTTCGCCATCGCCAGGCCCGTGCCCGAATTGGTGCCGCCGAACAGCATCGTCAGGCCCTGCGTGTCGATCCACTCGCGCGCCTTCGATGCGGCGATGTCGGCCTTGTTCTGGTGGTCCGCGCTCAGCAGTTCGATGGGCTGGCCCAGTACCTTGCCGCCGAAGTCGTCGATGGCCATCTGGATCGCCACCGCGCCGTTCTTGCCTTCCACGTCGGCGTACAGGCTGGACATGTCGGTGATGAAGCCGATCTTCACCTTGTCCTGCGCCTGCGCGGAGAACGTCGCGAGGCCCGCGGCCCCCAGCAGCACGGCGAGCGCCTTGAGGTTCATCTTTTTCATGTCGTTGTCTCCTTGGGTCTTCGATGGAAAGGGGGATCGGGGTGCTCTGGGCGAAGGCGGTGGTCGAAGCCGTCCCGCGCCGGGTCAGACGCCCAGCAGCTCGTTGAGCACGGGCATCTTGGCTTGCAGCTCGGCGGCGCCGAACTGCTCCACGATGCGGCCGTGCTCCATCACGTAGAAGCGGTCGGCCAGCGGCGCGGCGAAGTGGAAGTTCTGCTCCACCATCACCACGGTGTAGCCCTTCTGGCGCAGCGTGGTGATCATGCGGGCCAGGGCCTGCACGATCACCGGCGCCAGGCCTTCGGAGATTTCGTCGAGCAGCAGCAGCTTGGCCCCGGTGCGCAGGATGCGCGCCACCGCCAGCATCTGCTGCTCGCCGCCCGACAGGCGCGTGCCCTGGCTGTGGCGGCGCTCGGCCAGGTTGGGGAACATGGCGTAGATCTCATCGACCGACATGCCCTGCGTGCCGGTCTTGAGCACCGGGGGCAGCAGCAGGTTCTCTTCGCACGACAGGCTGGAAAAGATGCCGCGCTCTTCCGGGCAATAGCCCACGCCCAGGTGGGCGATGTGGTGCGTGGGCATCTGGATCGTCTCCTGCCCGTGGATGCGCACGGAGCCCTTGCGGGCGCCCGTCAGCCCCATCACGGCGCGCATGGTGGACGTGCGGCCCGCGCCATTGCGGCCCAGCAGGGTCACCACCTCGCCGGGCTGCACCGTGATGTCCACGCCGTGCAGCACGTGCGACTCGCCGTACCAGGCCTGCAGGCCACTGATTTCGAGGGCCGGCGCGCTCATGCGTGGGCCCCTTGCAGCTGGCCATCGGTGGTGCCCATGTAGGCCTCCATCACCTGCGGGTTGCGCGAGACCTCTTCGTACGGCCCCTCGGCCAGCACGGCGCCGCGCTGCAGCACGGTGATGCGGTCGGCGATCGTGGAGATCACCTTCATGTTGTGCTCCACCATGAGGATGGTGCGGCCGGCCGAAACCTTCTTGATGAGCTGCGTGACGCGGTCCACGTCCTCGTGGCCCATGCCCTGCGTGGGCTCGTCCAGCAGCATCAGCTCGGGCTCCATGGCCAGCGTGGTGGCGATCTCCAGCGCGCGCTTGCGGCCGTAGGGCAGGTTCACGGTGGTCTCGTCGGCCAGGTCCTGCAGGCCCACTTCGGCCAGCAGTTCCATCGCGCGGCCGTCGAGCTGCTGCAGGCTGCGTTCGCTGCGCCAGAAGTGGAACGCCGTGCCCAGCTTGCGCTGCAGGCCGATGCGCACGTTCTCCAGCAGCGTGAGGTGGGGGAACACGGCGGAGATCTGGAACGAGCGGATCACGCCGCGCCGCGCGATCAGCGCGGGCCGCTCGCGGGTGATGTCCTCGCCGTTGAAGCGGATCACGCCGGAGGTGGGCTCCAGGAACTTGGTCAGCAGGTTGAAGCAGGTGGTCTTGCCAGCGCCGTTGGGGCCGATCAGCGCATGGATGGAGCCCCGGCGGACCGCGAGATTGACATCGCTGACCGCGGTGAAGCCTCTGAACTCTTTGGTCAGGCTGTGGGTTTCGAGAATGACGTCGCTCATTGCGCCTTGGCCGCTCCGTGGTGGTGCTGGGCGGGGCGCTTCGCCCGGGGGAGCGAGGCACCCTGGCCTGCGTTAGGTTGCACCGCATCCTAAGGCGCGCCCCCGCTGCGCAGATACTGGGACAAATGCCTATGTATAAACGCCTACCCGGCCGGCCGGCCGGCACCGCCCCCTCTGGGACGCCCGGGCGCGGTCCGGCGCACGCCTTCCCCCCAGGCATGGCTTGGGATGAAAACCGCTCCATGCCCTAGATTCGATTGCCTGGATAGCTATTAAATTAATAGCAAACCTGTGTCGCGACGGGCTTCATGGCAAGGCGGATGCCGATCCGGGCGCGGGCTCCTACACTGCCCGCATGCCCTCCTCCTCCCCCACCCCTGGCGCCCCGCGCTCGCTCGGCGGCCTGCTGCCGTTTCTCCGGCCCTATGCCGGGCGCATTGCGCTCGCGCTGGTCTTCCTGGTGCTGGCGGCGCTGGCCACGCTGGCGTTTCCCCTGGCGCTGCGCGAACTCATCGACGGCGGGCTGGTGGGCGCCACGCGCGGCGAGCAGGCCATGGCGCTGCGCGAGCATTTCGGGCTGCTGTTCGCCGTGGCCGTGGCGCTGGGGTTGTTCTCCGCCGCGCGTTTCTACACCGTGAGCTGGCTGGGCGAGCGGGTGACGGCCGACCTGCGCAACGCCGTCTATGCGCACGTGCTGGAACAAAGCCCGCAGTTCTACGAAACCACGCAGACCGGCGAAGTGCTGTCGCGCCTGACCGTGGACACCACGCTGGTGCAGACCGTGGTGGGCTCGTCGCTGTCGATGGGCCTGCGCAACACGGTGATGGGCGTGGGGGCGCTGGGGATGCTGGTGTGGACCAACCCGTACATCATGTCGGTGGTGTTCGCCGCCATCGTGGTCGTGGTGCTGCCCACGCTGTGGATCGGCCGCTGGGTGCGACGCCTCTCCCGGGCCAGCCAGGACCGGGTGGCTGATTCCAGCGCCATCGCGGCCGAGGTGCTCAATGCCGTGCCCGCCGTGCAAAGCTACACGGCCGAATCGCGCGAGGCCCGCCGGTTCGAATCCTCCACCGAGAACGCCTTCCAGACCGCCGTGCGCCGCAGCCGGGCCCGCGCGGCGCTGGTGGCCTTCATCGTGATCGCCAACGCGGCGTTGCTGCTGTGGGGCCTGTACCGGGGCACGCAGGCGGTGCTGGCGGGCGAGATGTCGGCCGGCCACCTGGGGCAGACGGTCATCTATGTCATGTTCCTCGCGGGGGCCGTGGCCGTGCTGGGCGAGGTGTACGGCGACCTGCTGCGCGCCGCCGGGGCCACTGAACGGCTCATGGAACTGCTCGCCAGCCGATCGCCCATCGCCAGCCCCGCGCAGCCCGCGGCGCTGCCGGACACGGGCGGCGGGCTGCGCGTGGACTTCGACCGGGTGGCTTTCCACTACCCCTCGCGGCCGCAGGCACCCGCGCTGCGCGGCTTCGACCTGCACCTGTCGGCCGGCGAAACCGTCGCGCTGGTGGGCGCCAGCGGCGCGGGCAAGACCACGGTGTTCCAGTTGCTGCAGCGCTTCTACGACGTGGATGCCGCAGGCGGCGGCATCGCGCTGAACGGCGTGGACATCCGCCGCCTGGCGCTCGGCGACCTGCGTGCCCACGTGGGCATCGTGCCGCAGGACGCGGTGATCTTCTCCGCCTCGGCCCTGGACAACATCCGCTACGGCCGCCCCGGCGCCACCGAGCAGGAGGTGCAGGAGGCCGCGCGCGCGGCCTTCGCGCACGAGTTCATCGCGGCCTTGCCCGAAGGCTACGGCACCTTCCTGGGCGAGCGTGGCGTGCGCCTGTCCGGCGGGCAGCGCCAGCGCATCGCCATCGCCCGTGCCTTGCTGAAGAACCCACCGCTGCTGTTGCTGGACGAGGCCACGAGCGCGCTCGATGCGGAAAGTGAACGCATGGTGCAGGCCGCGCTGGATGCCGCCATGCAGCGCCACAGCGGCCAGCGGACCACGCTGGTCATCGCGCACCGGCTCGCCACGGTGCAGAACGCCGACCGCATCGTGGTGATGGACCAGGGGCAGATCGTGGAGGAAGGGCGCCATGCGGACCTGGTCCGGCAGGGCGGCGTGTACGCCCGGCTGGCGGCGCTGCAGTTCACGCAGTGAAGGCTGGCGGGCCGAGGCCTGCCATCCGGTCGGCGATGCCGACGCACCGGCAGGCGGCTACTGCAAGGTTTCCTTGGCCGCGTCCGGAAGCACCAGGGGCAGCACGGCGATCCCCTCTTCCAGCAGTTCGGCCGCTTCCTGGGCACTGGCCTGGCCGCGGATACCACGCTCTTCGGTTTCGCCGTGGTGCATGCGGCGCGCTTCCTGCGCGAAGCGCGGCCCCACGTCCTCGGTGTGGGCCACGATGTGCCGGGCCACCCGCAGCCACGCGGCCTGCAGGGCGGAATCGACCGGGAGCATGGAAGGGGATGGGTGGGCCACCGCAGTGCGGCCAGCACCGTCCTCGCGGGCGCGCGCGTCAGCCGGGTTGGGCATTGCGCCCAGGTTCAGGCGCGGGGCACTCAGGCCCTTGCGGATCTCGCTGCTGCCGCACAGGGGGCATTGAACGAGATCGCGCGCCAGCTGGCTCTGGAAATCGGCCTCGGACCCGAACCAGCCCTCGAAGGCATGGTCCTGTGCGCAATGGAGATCGAGCACTTTCATGGCAATGGGAATGGAGCAGGCAACGGAGGCAGCCAGCCGGTGATGCGCAGGGCCTCAGCCCTTGTTGCGCCGCAGCAGGTAGCGATAGATGAACCCGGGAAACGCCAGCGTGATGAACAGCGTGGCGGTGATCGCGTAGAACTCCCACTGCTGGGGCGCGATCTGCCCCACGCGGCGCTCCAGCAGCAGCGCGACGCCACCGACCAGAAAGTACAGCAGGGCCATCTCGCCCAGGCGCATCGCCATGGGCTTGGTGGGCGCCGCCTTCGGGCCCACCAGCAGCCAGCGCTGGCTGAAGAACGGCAGGTTGGCCCCGATGGCCGCCAGCACGATCACCAGCCAGATGGACGCGGTGGCGGACACAGGAGGGGCAACGGCCTTGGAGAGAGAAACCCGGGCGCGCTCAGGTCGCCAGCGCGCGCACGACGGCGTCGGCACACAGCGCCATCAGGCCGCCGGGCAGCAGGCCCAGCACCAGCACCAACGCGCCGTTGAGCGTGAGCACCATGCGCACGTCCAGCGGGGCCGACACGTTCGCGGCGGTGAGCGGTGCATCGAAGTACATCACCTTCACGACGCGCAGGTAGTAGAAGGCGCCGATCAGCGACATCACCACCGCGAAGACGGCCAGGGCGATGTACAGCGTCTGGCCCGAAGCCACCAGGGCCTGCAGCACCGACAGCTTGGCGTAGAAGCCCACCAGCGGCGGCAGACCGGCCAGCGAGAACAGGCACACGGCCATCACGCCGGCATACAGCGGGCTGCGCTGGTTCAGGCCCGCCAGGTCGGAGATCTCTTCGCTCTCGAAGCCTTCGCGGGCCAGCAGCAGGATCACGCCGAAGCTCGCCAGCGTGGTCAGCACGTAGCTCACCACGTAGAACATGGAGGAGCTGTAGGCGTTCTCGACCGCGTTGGCATCCACGTTGCCGTTGACCACGCCCGACAGCAGGCCCAGCAGCACGAAGCCCATCTGCGAGATCGTGGAGTACGCCAGCATGCGCTTGAGGTTGGTCTGGGCGATGGCCGCCAGATTGCCCACCAGCAGCGAGCCGATGGCCAGCACCGCGAGCATCTGCTGCCAGTCGATGGCCAGCGGCAGCAGCCCGTCCACCAGCAGGCGGATGGTGATGGCGAAGGCCGCCAGCTTGGGCGCGCCGCCGATGATCAGCGTCACGGCCGTGGGAGCGCCCTGGTACACATCGGGAATCCACATGTGGAACGGCACCACGCCCAGCTTGAAGGCGAGGCCGGCCACCACGAACACCAGGCCGAACACCAGCACCTGGTGGCGGATCTGGCCGGAGTTGACCGCCTTGAACACCTGGCCGATATCGAGCGAACCGGTCGCGCCGTAGATCATCGACAGGCCGTACAGCAGGAAGCCGCTGGCCATCGCGCCCAGCACGAAATACTTCATCGCGGCCTCGGTGGAGGTCGCATGGTCGCGGCGCAGGGCCACCAGCGCATAGCTGGACAGCGTGAGCAATTCCAGGCCCAGGTAGATCACCAGGAAGTTGTTGCCCGAGATCATGATGAACATGCCCAGCAGCGCGAACATCGACAGCGTGAAGAACTCGCCGCCGCGCAGCATGTCGCGGTCGCCGGCATAGGGGCGGCCATAGACGAGCGTGACCATCATGGCCACGGTGGCGAAGCACTTGAGCCAGTTGCCCATGGCATCGCTCACCACCATGTTGCCGAAGCCGTAGAACGTGTTGCCGGTGTTGGCATACAGGGCCTGCAGCACGGCCACCACGGTCAGGGTGAGCATGGTGAGCACGTAAGTGCCCGTGCGCCGTGGGCTGGTCACGCCCAGGTCCACGAGCGCGATCACGCAGGCCATGACCAGGAGCACGATCTCCGGATACACCGCCAGCCAGCTGATGTTGTCAATCATCTCGAGTCTCTCGTTTCAGTCTGGTCAGTTGAGCTTGGACAGCGCCACGTGCTTGAGCAGCTGCGCCACCGAAGCATCCATCACGTCGGTGAAGGGACGGGGGTACAGCCCCATGTACAGCACGGCAATCGCGAGCACGGCCATCACCAGGAACTCGCGAGCACCGATGTCCTTGAGGTCCCTCACGTGGTCGTTGGCCACGGGGCCGAGGTAGACGCGCTTGTACATCCACAGCGTGTAGGCCGCGCCGAAGATCAGCGCCGTGGCCGCGGCCAGGCCGATCCAGAAGTTGGCCTTAACGGCGCCCAGGATCACCATCCACTCGCCCACGAAACCGGCCGTGCCCGGCAGGCCGCAGTTGGCCATGGCGAACAGCAGGGCGAAGGCCGCAAACTTGGGCATGGTGTTGACCACGCCGCCATAGGCCGCGATCTCACGGGAATGCACCCGGTCGTACAGCACGCCGATCGACAGGAACATCGCGCCCGACACGAAGCCGTGGGCGATCATCTGCACCAGCCCGCCCGACACGCCGAGGTCGTTGAAGATGAAGAAGCCCAGGGTCACGAAGCCCATGTGCGCCACCGACGAATACGCCACGAGCTTCTTCATGTCCTTTTGCACCATCGCCACCAGGCCCACGTAGATCACGGCCACCAGCGACAGCGCGATCATCAGCCAGGCCCATTCGCGCGCGGCGTCGGGGGCGATGGGCATGGAAAAGCGCAGGAAACCATAGGCACCCAGCTTCAGCATGATGGCGGCCAGCACGGCGGAGCCGCCGGTGGGGGCCTCCACGTGCACGTCGGGCAGCCAGGTGTGCACCGGCCACATCGGCACCTTCACCGCGAACGCGGCGAAGAAGGCGAAGAACAGCAGGGTCTGCGCACGGGCCGACAGCGGCAGCTGGTGCCACGTGGCGATGTCGAAGCTGCCACCAGACTGGTTGTACAGGTAGATCAGCGCGATCAGCATCAGCAGCGAGCCGAGCAGCGTGTACAGGAAGAACTTGAACGCCGCGTAGATCTTGTTGGGGCCGCCCCAGATGCCGATGATCAGATACATCGGGATCAGCGTGGCTTCGAAGAACACGTAGAACAGCAGGCCATCGAGCGCGCTGAACACGCCGATCATCAGGCCCGAGAGGATCAGGAACGCGCCCATGTACTGGTTCACGCGCTCGGTGATCGACTCCCACGACGCGATCACCACGATCACCGTGATGAACGCCGTGAGCGGTACGAACCAGAACGAGATGCCGTCCACACCCAGGTGATAGTGGACGTTGAAGCGCTCGATCCACTGCACCTTCTCGACGAACTGCGCTGCGGCGGACGTGGCCTCGAAGCCGCCGTACAGCGGCAGCGTGACGGCCAGACCCACCAGCGACCCGATCAGGGCCAGCCAGCGCACGGCGCGTGCGTGCTCATCGCGGCCAAAGGCCAGCAGCAGGGCGCCAAACGCGATCGGCACCCAGATGGCAAGACTCAACAAACCCATTTTTGTTTTCCCTCTACTTGTTGAGCCACACGAAGTACGTCATGAGCGCGAAGATGCCCAGGATCATGACCAGCGCGTAGTGGTAGATGTAGCCCGTCTGGAACCAGCGCACTACCCCCGCCACGCGGCCCACCAGCTTCCACGAGCCGTTGACCAGCGCCCCGTCGATCACGGCCTGGTCGCCGCCCTTCCACAGGCCGGTACCCAGCGCGCGGGCACCCCGCGCGATGATGTTTTCGTTGATCCAGTCGAGGTAGTACTTGTTCTCGAACAGCACGTAGATCGGATGGAAGATGCGCTTGATCGCGGCCGGCAGGGCCGGATTGACCATGTACATGTAGTAGGACGCCGCCACGCCGGCCAGTGCCAGCCAGAACGGTGCGGTCTGCAGGCCGTGCAGCGCCATGCCCACGGGGCCGTGGAAAATTTCCGCCAGTTCCGCCATCGCGGGGTGCTTGGCGGCGTCGACGAAGATCACGTCCTTGAAGAAGTCGCCGAACAGCATGGGCTGGATGAACAGGAAGCCGATGACCACCGAAGGAATGGCCAACAGGATCAGCGGCACGGTGACGACCCAGGGCGACTCGTGCGGCTTGGCATCGTGGCCATGGCCGTGGTGGTCGTCATGGGCGTGGTGGTCGTCGTGGTGCGCATCCGGGTTCTGGTCGTAGCGTTCCTTGCCGTGGAAGACCAGGAAGTACATGCGGAACGAATAGAACGCGGTGACGAACACGCCCGCCAGCACGGCGAAGTGGGCGAAGCCGGCGGCCGGCAGCGTGCTGGCATGCACAGCCTCAATGATGCTGTCCTTGGAATAGAAGCCCGAGAACAGCGGCGTGCCGATCAGTGCCAGCGAACCCAGCAGCGACGTGATCCAGGTGATGGGCATGTACTTGCGCACGGCGCCCATCCAGCGGATGTCCTGGTTGTGGTGCATGCCCATGATGACCGAGCCCGCGCCGAGGAACAGCAGCGCCTTGAAGAACGCGTGCGTCATGAGGTGGAACACCGCCACCGAGTAGGCGGAGGCACCGAGCGCCACCGTCATGTAGCCCAGCTGCGACAGCGTGGAATAGGCCACCACGCGCTTGATGTCGTTCTGGATGATGCCCAGAAAGCCCATGAACAGCGCCGTGATCGCACCGATCACGAGGATGAAGTTGAGCGCGGTGTCCGACAGTTCGAACAGCGGCGACATCCGCGACACCATGAAGATGCCGGCCGTCACCATGGTGGCGGCGTGGATCAGCGCGGAGATGGGCGTCGGGCCTTCCATCGAGTCCGGCAGCCAGACGTGCAGCGGAAACTGCGCGCTCTTGCCCATGGCACCGATGAACAGGCAGATGCAGATGACCGTGATCAGCATCCAGCTGGTCCCCGGGAACGACAGTGCGCCCAGCTCACCCGCCTTGCCGAAGATCTCGCTGTAGTTCAGCGTGTTGGTGTACGCCGCGATCAGGCCGATGCCCAGGATGAAACCGAAGTCGCCCACGCGGTTCACCAGGAACGCCTTCATGTTGGCGAAGATTGCGGTCGGCTTGTTGAACCAGAAGCCGATCAGCAGGTACGACACCAGGCCCACCGCTTCCCAGCCGAAGAACAGCTGCAGCAGGTTGTTGCTCATGACGAGCATCAGCATCGAGAAGGTGAACAGCGAGATGTAGGCGAAGAAACGGTTGTAGCCGTCGTCTTCTTCCATGTAGCCGATCGTGTAGATGTGCACCATCAGCGACACGAAGGTCACCACGCACATCATCATGGCCGTGAGGCTGTCCACGAGGAAGCCGACCTCCATCTTGAGGCCGCCGACCACCATCCAGGTGTAGAGCGTTTCGTTGAAGCGCGCGCCATCCATGGCCACGCTCTTGAGCGTCATGGCGGAGAGGACGAAGGCCGCCAGCACGCCGAGAATGGTCAGCGTGTGGCTCAGCCGCCGGCCGATCCGGTTGCCGCCGAAGGCGGTGCCGAAGATACCCGCCAGGGCGGATCCCACCAGCGGTGCCATGGGCACCGCCAGCAGTGTCGAAGCAGAAAGGGTTTGGCTCATTCTTGAAGACCTTGGCTAGTACCGGCGACTCAACCCTTGAGGGTGTTGAGGTCTTCCGCGTTGATGCTGGATTTGTTGCGGAACAGCAGCACCAGGATCGCGAGGCCGATGGCCGACTCTGCCGCGGCGACCGTCAGGATGAAGAACACGAACACCTGGCCGTGCATGTCGCCCAGGTAGTGCGAGAACGCGACGAAGTTCATGTTCACGGCCAACAGCATCAACTCGATCGCCATCAGCAGCACGATCAGGTTCTTGCGGTTCAGGAAGATGCCGATGACGGCGAGCGCGAACAGCATCGCGCCCAGCGACAGGAAATGGCCCAGGGTCAATGTCATGCCTTCTTCTCCTCGGCAGCGGGCGTCGCCGCTGCTTCCTCTGCAGGCTTTTGCGTCGCGGCGACCTTCACCAGCTCCACACGGTCGCTGGCGCGCACACGGATCTGCTGCGATGGGTTGATCGCCTTGCTGTCCTTGCGCTGGCGCAGGGTGAGCGCGATGGCCGCGATCATCGCCACCAGCAGGATGACCGCTGCGATCTCGACGGGGTACAGGTACTCGGTGTAGAGCAGCTTGCCCAGCGCCTTGGTGTTCGAGTAAGGCAGCACATGGCCCGCCGCATCGACCACGGCCGCCACCGCCTTGGGCTCATCCATGCCGCGGAAGCCCCCCATCAGCACGGCCGCCATTTCCAGGGCGATCAGCGCGCCGACGAAAGCCGCCAGCGGAAAGTGCCGCCAGAAGCCCTGCCGGATGGAGTCGATGTGGATGTCCAGCATCATCACCACGAAGAGGAAGAGCACCATCACCGCGCCGAGGTACACCAGCACTAGGGCGATGGCGAGGAACTCCGCCTTCAGCAGCAGCCAGATGGCGGCCGCCTGCGAAAACGCGAGGATGAGATACAGCACCGCATGCACAGGGTTGCGCGCGGTGATGACCCGGAAGGCTGCAAAGAGCAGCACGACCGAGAACAGATAGAAGAAACCAGTCTTGGCGTCCATGAATCGGGTCTTTGTAGGGGTTCTGGAGCCGCGCTCAGCGGTACTTGGCGTCGGCCGCCTTGGCTGCAGCGATCTCGGCCTCGTAGCGGTCCCCCACGGCCAGGAGCATGTCCTTGGTGAAGTACAGGTCGCCGCGCTTTTCGCCGTGGTATTCCAGGATCTGCGTCTCGACGATGGAGTCGACCGGGCAGCTTTCTTCGCAAAAGCCGCAGAAGATGCACTTGGTCAGGTCGATGTCATAGCGCGTGGTGCGGCGCGAACCGTCCGCACGCACATCGGACTCGATGGTGATCGCCAGTGCCGGGCACACGGCTTCGCAGAGCTTGCAGGCGATGCAACGCTCTTCGCCGTTGTCGTAGCGACGCAGCGCGTGCAGGCCGCGGAACCGGGGCGACAGGGGCGTCTTCTCTTCGGGGAACTGAACGGTCACCTTGCGCCGAAACGCGTAGCGACCCGTCAGGGCCATGCCCTTGACCAGCTCCACCAGCATGAAGCTCTTGAAAAAATCCTTGATCGAAAAGGATGCAGTAGCAGCAACAGCAGTCATCGGTGTCCCCGCTCAATTCCAGATGTTCCATGGCGAGTGCAGCCACGCGCCAACGATAAGCAGCCACACCAGCGTGACCGGAATGAAGATCTTCCAGCCCAGCCGCATGATCTGGTCATAGCGAAAGCGCGGGAAGGTCGCGCGGATCCAGATGAACATGGACACCACGAGGAAGGTCTTGAGGCCCAGCCAGATCCATCCGGGGATGAAGTCCAGCGCCGCCACCGGCGACAGCCAGCCGCCCAGGAACATGAGCACGGCCAGGATGGACACGAGCCACATGCTGGCGTATTCGGCCAGGAAGAAGATGGCGAAGCCCATGCCCGAGTACTCGACCATGTGGCCGGCCACGATCTCGGCCTCGCCTTCGACCACATCGAAGGGGTGGCGGTTGGTTTCGGCCACGCCCGAGATGAGGTAGACGATGAAGATCGGCAGCAGCGGCAGCCAGTTCCACGACAGGAATCCAAAGCCCTTCGCGGCGGCCATGCCGGCGCCCTGTCCCATCACGACTTCGGTCAGGTTCATGCTGCCCGACACCATGATGACGACGAGGAAACAGAAACCCATCGCGATTTCATAGCTCACCATCTGGGCGGAGGCGCGCAGCGCACCCAGGAAGGCGTACTTGGAGTTGGAAGCCCAGCCGGCGATGATCACGCCGTACACCTCGATGGAGGTGATGGCCATCACCAGCAGCAGACCGGCATTCACGTTGGCCAGGGCCACATCCGGACCGAACGGAATCGCCACCCAGGCCGCCAGCGCGGGCATGATGGCCATGACCGGGCCGAGCACGAACAGGCCCTTGCTGGCCGCCGTTGGCTGGATGATTTCCTTGGTCAACAGCTTGAGGCCGTCGGCCAGCGGCTGCAGCAGCCCGAATGGGCCAACCCGGTTGGGACCATGGCGCACCTGCATGAAGCCGAGCAGCTTGCGCTCCCACAGCGTGAGGTAGGCCACGGCGCCCATCAGGGGGGCCACGATGGCCACGATCTTGATCAGGTTCCAGATCACCGGCCACACCGCCGCCGTCCACCAGGACTGGGCGAACAGGTGCAGGCCGCCGTTGTACAGCGCGTCGATCATGCGGCAACTCCTTCAGCGGCGCGGCGTGCATCGGCCGTCAACTGCAGCGACGGCGCACGGCGCACCAGCCCGTCGAGCTGGTAGATGCTGGCCACGACCGGAGCGGCACCCGCATCGGCGGGCACGGCGATGGCGGCGCGCGTGCTGTTGCTCAGGCGTTCGGCAGGCAGCTGGGCCAGCGGAGAGGTCACCGTCGCACCCGTGGCTTTCGCCAGCACGTCCTGAGAGGTCTCGAAGTCGAGGCCCTGCACACCCAGCAGGTTGCCCAGCACCCGCAGCACCTTCCACGCGGGACGGGCGTCGCCCAGCGGCTTGACCACGGCATGGAAGCTTTGCAGGCGGCCTTCGGCATTGACGAAGGTGCCCGAGGTTTCGGTGAACGGCGCGATGGGCAGCAGCACATCGCTGAATTCCATGTTGGCCTTGAAAGGGCTCATCGTCACGACCATCTCGGCACCTGACAGCGCAGCCGCTGCCTGTGCACCTGCGGCGGAGTCATGGACGGGTTCGGTGTTCAGCAGCAGCGCCGCCTTGAGACCGCCCGCCAGCATCTGGCCGGCGTTCAGGCCGCCCTTCTGCGGCTGTGCGCCAACGAACTGCGCGCCCACCGTGTTGGCGGCTTCGGTGAGGTAGCCCACCACCGCGCCCGTCTGGGCACCGATCCACTGGACCAGCGCCAGCAGGCTCGAGGCCTGGGCATGGTGCGCAGCGGCATTGCCCAGCAGGATGGCTCGGCCTTCGCCCGAAGCCAATGCACGGGCCATGCCGGAAGAGGCTTCGGTCACACGGCCGGTGGCCACGGGGGCAGCCACGCCGCGGTCCTGCGCCACGGCGGCAGCCACATCGGCCAGGACCGCAGCCCAGTCCTGGGCTGGCGCCACGATGGACTGCGCCACGGGCATGGCCCAGTCGTAGGCCGCGGCGTTGAGGGCGCTCACGGTACAGCCCTTGCGTGCAGCCTGGCGGATGCGCTGGGCGAACAGCGGGTGGTCCTTGCGCAGGTTCGAGCCCACGACCAGCACCGACTGCAGCGAGGACAGCGAAGCGATGCTCGTGCCCAGCCAATGGATCCCATCGGCCTCGGTGAACTCGGCATTGCGCAGGCGGTGGTCGATGTTGTCGCTGCCGATGCCGCGCACGAGCGCGCCGGCGAGGAACAACTCTTCCAGCGTGCTGTGCGGGCTCACCAGAGCGCCGATGCTCTCGGCACCATGGTCGGTGCGGATGCCCTGCAGCCCATTGGCCACGTATTCCAGCGCGGTCTGCCAGTCGACTTCCTTCCACTGGCCGCCCTGCTTGAGCATCGGGCGCGTCAGGCGCTCGTCTCCGTTGAGGGCTTCGTAGGAGAAGCGGTCACGGTCGGCGATCCAGCACTCGTTGACGTCTTCGTTCTCGAAGGGAACGACGCGCATCACCTTGTGGTTTTTCACCTGGACGATGAGATTGGCGCCGGTGGAGTCGTGTGGGCTCACCGACTTGCGGCGCGACAGCTCCCAGGTCCGGGCACTGTAGCGGAAAGGCTTGCTGGTCAGCGCGCCCACAGGGCAGATGTCGATCATGTTGCCCGACAGCTCGGAGTCGACCGTATCGCCCAGCACCGTGGTGATCTCGGAATGCTCGCCGCGATGGATCATGCCCAGCTCCATCACGCCGGCCACTTCCTGGCCGAAGCGCACGCAGCGGGTGCAATGGATGCAGCGGGTCATCTCCTCCATGGAGATCAGGGGACCCACGTCCTTGTGGAACACCACACGCTTTTCCTCTTCGTAGCGCGAAGAAGAGCCGCCGTAGCCCACCGCCAGATCCTGCAGCTGGCACTCGCCGCCCTGATCGCAGATCGGGCAGTCCAGCGGGTGATTGATGAGCAGGAACTCCATGACCGACTGCTGGGCCTTGATGGCCTTGTCGCTCTTGGTGCGCACGATCATGCCTTGCGTCACGGGCGTAGCGCAGGCCGGCATCGGCTTGGGCGCCTTCTCCACGTCCACCAGGCACATGCGGCAATTGGCGGCGATGGAAAGCTTCTTGTGATAGCAGAAATGGGGAATGTAAGTACCCGCCTTCTCGGCTGCATGCATCACCATGCAGCCCTCGGCGACTTCTACCTTCTGCCCGTCCAGTTCGATTTCAACCATATGCTTTTCTCGCGATCAGGCAGAGGCAGACGCCTGAGGGGTCTTGTTGCGGATCAGCGCTTCGAATTCCGGGCGGAAGTGCTTGATCATGGCGCGCACCGGCATGGCGGCGGCATCGCCCAGGGCGCAGATGGTGCGGCCCTGGATGTTGTCGGCCACTGAATTGAGCAAGTCCAGATCGCCGTCGCGGCCTTCGCCGTGCTGGATGCGGTCGATCACGCGCCACATCCAGCCGGTGCCTTCGCGGCACGGTGTGCACTGTCCGCACGATTCATGCGAATAGAAATACGACAGGCGCAACAGGCTCTCCACCATGCTGCGCGAATCGTCCATCACGATCACGGCGCCCGAGCCCAGCATGGAGCCGGCCTTGGCGATGGAGTCGTAGTCCATCGTGCATTCCATGATGACGGACGCTGGCAGCACCGGAGCGGACGATCCGCCGGGAATCACGGCCTTGAGCTGGCGGCCCTTGCGCACGCCACCCGCCAGTTCCAGCAGCTTGGCGAACGGAGTGCCCATGGGCACTTCGTAGTTGCCGGGCTTTTCCACGTCGCCGGAAACCGAGAAGATCTTGGTGCCGCCGTTGTTGGGCTTGCCGCAGGCCAGATAGGCCGCACCGCCGTTGCGAATGATCCAGGGCACCGCGGCAAACGTTTCGGTGTTGTTGATCGTGGTGGGCTTGCCGTAGAGGCCGAAGCTCGCAGGGAATGGCGGCTTGAAGCGCGGCTGGCCCTTCTTGCCTTCGAGCGACTCCAGCAATGCGGTTTCCTCGCCGCAGATGTAGGCACCGAATCCATGGGCGGCATGCAGCTGGAAGCTGAAGGCGCTACCCAGGATCCTGTCGCCCAGGTAGCCCGCCGCGCGTGCTTCTTCGAGCGCTTCTTCGAAGCGGTCGTAGGTCTGGAAGATTTCGCCGTGGATGTAGTTGTAACCCACGGAAATGCCCATCGCGTAAGCCGCGATGATCATGCCTTCGATGACGATGTGCGGGTTGAACTGCAGGATGTCGCGGTCCTTGCAGGTGCCCGGTTCGCCTTCGTCGGAATTGCAGACGAGGTACTTCTGGCCAGGGAACGAGCGGGGCATGAAGCTCCACTTGAGGCCGGTGGGAAAGCCCGCACCGCCACGGCCACGCAGGCCCGATTCCTTGACGGTCGCAATGACCTGGTCCTGGGTGAGGCCCACGCCTTCGCCCTGCTCCAGAATCTTGCGCAGGGCGGCATAGCCACCGCGTGCCTCGTAGTCCTTGAGGCTCCAGTTGGTGCCATCCAGGCCCGCATAAATCTGCGGATCGATGTGGCGGTCGTGGAAGCAGGTTTGAACGCCCGTCGCCTGAAATTGCGACAGGATCTGCGCAGCGGTGGTCATGCTTGCCCTTCCGCCCGGGCCGCGGATGCCACGCCTTCGGCTTGGCGCAGGCCATCCACGAGCTGATCGAGCTTGTCGTTGTCCATGAAACTGCACATGGTGCGGTCGTTGACCAGCATCACGGGCGCATCGGCGCAGGCACCGAGGCATTCGCACTGTTGCAGCGTGAACAGGCCATCGGCCGTGGTCTCGCCCATGGCCACGCCCAGTTTCTTTTCCAGGTGATGCAGCGCCTTCTGGCCATCGCGCAGCTGGCACGGCAGGTTGGTACAGACGTTGAGCTTGTACTTGCCCGTCGGCTGCTGGTTGTACATGTTGTAGAACGTGGTGACTTCGTGCACCGCGATCTGGGGCATGCCCAGGTAGCTCGCGATCACGGCCTCGTTCTCGGTGCTGACCCAGCCCAGTTCCTGCTGGACGATGGCCAGGCAGGCCATGACGGCCGACTGCTTCTGTTCCGCGGGGTACTTCGCCACTTCGCGCGCAAAGCGCGCCAGCGTCGCGTCGGTGATCTGGGACGCGGCGGGCACCATCGTCTTCGTTTCGGTATTCATCGGTCAATCTCCCCGAACACGATATCCATCGTGCCAATGATGGCCACGGCATCGGCGATCATGTGGCCACGGGCCATTTCGTCCAAGGTGGCCAGGTGGGCAAAGCCGGGCGCGCGGATCTTCAGGCGGTAGGGCTTGTTGGCGCCGTCGCTCACCAGGTAAATGCCGAACTCGCCCTTGGGATGCTCCACGGCCGCATACGCTTCGCCTTCGGGCACGCGGAAACCTTCGGTGAAGAGCTTGAAATGGTGGATCAGCTCCTCCATGTTCGACTTCATGGATTCACGCGAAGGAGGCGCCACCTTGTGGTTGTCCGTGATCACCGGGCCGGGGTTGGCACGCAGCCAGTCCACGCACTGCTTGATGATGCGGTTGGATTGGCGCATCTCCTGCACACGCACCAGATAGCGGTCGTAGCAGTCGCCTGTCTTGCCCACCGGCACGTCGAAGTCCATGCGGTCATAGACGTCGTAGGGCTGCGTCTTGCGCAGATCCCATGCGATGCCCGAGCCGCGTATCATCGGGCCGGTCATGCCCAGATTGAGGGCGCGCTCCGGCGTCACGACGCCGATGCCGACCGTGCGCTGCTTCCAGATGCGGTTGTCGGTGAGCAGCGTTTCGTATTCATCCACGCACTTCGGGAACCGCTGGGTGAAGTCGTCGATGAAGTCCAGCAGGGAGCCGCTGCGGTTCTGGTTCAGCGCCTCGATCGCCTTGGCGTTGCGGATCTTGTTGGCCTTGTACTGCGGCATCGAATCCGGCAGGTCGCGGTACACACCACCCGGACGGAAGTACGCCGCGTGCATGCGCGCGCCGGAGACCGCCTCGTACATGTCGAACAGGTCTTCGCGCTCGCGGAAGGTATAGATCAGGATGGTGGAGCTGCCGCAGTCGTTGCCATGCGAACCCAGCCACATCAGGTGGTTCAGCAGGCGCGTGATCTCGGAGAACATCACCCGGATGTACTGCGCACGCACGGGCACGTCCAGCCCCAGCAGCTTCTCGATGGCCAGGCAGTAGGCGTGCTCGTTGCACATCATCGAGACGTAGTCCAGGCGGTCCATGTAGGGCAGCGACTGGATGAAGGTCTTGTGCTCGGCCAGCTTTTCGGTGGCGCGGTGCAGCAGGCCGATGTGGGGGTCGGCACGCTGCACGACTTCGCCGTCCAGCTCGAGCACAAGACGCAGCACACCGTGTGCGGCCGGATGCTGCGGCCCGAAGTTCAGGGAATAGTTCTTGATTTCAGCCATGGTGGATCACTTTTCGGCGCGGGCGCCTCAGTGCAGGCCTCCGTACTTTTCTTCGCGGATGATGCGGGGCGTGATCTCGCGCGGCTCGATCGTGACCGGCTCGTAGACAACGCGGCGCTGCTCGGCGTCGTAGCGCATTTCCACGTGCCCGGACAACGGAAAATCTTTGCGGAAGGGGTGCCCGATGAAGCCGTAGTCGGTAAGGATGCGGCGCAGGTCGCTATGCCCGTCGAACACGATGCCGTACAGGTCGAACGCCTCGCGCTCGTACCAGTTGGCAGAGTTCCAGAGGTCCGAGACCGACGGCACGACCGGAAAATCGTCATCCGGGCAGAACACCTTCACCCGCACGCGCTGGTTCATGCTGACCGACAGCAGGTGCGAGACCACGCAGTAGCGCGGCCCCTCCACGCCGACGTCGCCATACGAGGAGTAGTCCACGCCGCACAGGTCGACCAGCTGTTCGAAGCGGCAGCCCGGCGCATCACGCAGCAACTGCATGGCCGCCAGATAGTCCGTCGCGGAAACCACCAGGGTCACCTCATCCAGCGCCACCGAAAGCTGGCGCACTTTGTCGCCAAGCGCAGCGGCAATCGCGTCCCGAAGTGCTTCGGGTCGAATAGCAAAGGCAGTCATCGTCAACCCTTCAGACGCGAGCGATGGTATTGGTGCGGCGGATCTTCTGCTGAAGCTGGATGATCCCGTAGATCAGCGCCTCGGCCGTGGGCGGACAACCCGGCACGTACACATCCACCGGAACGATGCGATCGCAGCCGCGAACCACCGAATAGCTGTAGTGGTAGTAGCCACCGCCATTGGCGCACGAACCCATGGACAGCACCCAGCGCGGCTCGGACATCTGGTCGTACACCTTGCGCAGGGCCGGCGCCATCTTGTTGCACAGCGTGCCGGCCACGATCATCAGATCGGACTGGCGCGGACTGGCGCGAAACACCTCGGCACCGAAACGGCCGATGTCGTAACGCGCCGCCGCGGCGTGCATCATCTCCACCGCACAGCAGGCCAGACCAAAGGTCATGGGCCACAGCGAGCCGGTCTTGGCCCAATTCACCACCGAGTCGTAACTGGTGGTGATGAAGCCTTCCTTCATCACGCCTTCAATCATCGTGTCATTCCTTGTGAAGACCGGTCATTCCCAATCCAGGGCACCCTTTTTCCACTCGTAGGCAAAGCCCACGACGAGGATGGCCAGGAAGATGACAACGGCAATGAAACCCGTCAGCCCCACCTCGTGGAGCGAAACCGCCCACGGAAACAGGAAGGCGATTTCCAGATCAAAAAGAATGAAGAGGATGGCAACGAGGTAGTAGCGCACATCGAACTTCATGCGCGCGTCTTCGAAGGCCTCGAAACCGCATTCGTAGGGGGAGTTTTTGGCCGCATCCGGGCGATTGGGGCCGAGGACATAGCCCAGCACCAGCGGGACGACGCCGACACCGATGCCGACCAAGATGAACAAAAGAACGGGGAGGTACTGATCGAGGTTCATCTGGAGGATGTGCTCACCGCTGAAGCTGCACCCAGACGCCCCAAGATGGGCGTGTTGGATGGGCTTTTGTTTTGGTGCCGTCGGCGAGACTCGAACTCGCACAGCTTTCGCCACTACCCCCTCAAGATAGCGTGTCTACCAATTTCACCACGACGGCTGATTTATGCATCTGGATGGCATGAGGAACCCGTTGGGTTTTTGGCTTTCCAGACAATCCGGGATTCTACTCCGGAAAAACCCTGCTCCGAGGAGCAGGATCAAATTTTGCGCTTTTCTTCTTACTTGGTAGGGATCTGCCCAGCGCCGGAGGCAGGCACCACGGGCACCGAAGGCACTTCGGAAGCCGCGCCGGAAGCAGGCTGAGCAGGCGCCACCACCCCAGGCACTTCCAGCACGCTGCCAACACCCGCGGGACGGACATTGCCAAAGTACGCCAGCGCCAGAGTCGCCACGAAGAACACCCCTGCCAGCACTGCGGTGCTGCGCGACAGGAAATTGGCACTGCCGCTGGCGCCGAACAGGCTGCCAGAACTTCCACTGCCGAAGGCAGCCCCCATGTCCGCACCCTTGCCATGCTGGATCAAGATCAAACCGATCATCCCCAGCGCAGCCAGGATCTGCACCGCCAAAATCACATTCACAAGCGCATTCATTCTCTATTCACTCCTAATTTGATAGCTGTATGCCGGCGTCTTTATTGCGCTGAGGCGATGATTTGCAAAAAGTCCTGGGCCTTGAGCGACGCCCCACCCACCAGACCGCCGTCAATATCAGACTGGGCCAGCAACTGGGCGGCATTTGCCGCGTTCATGCTTCCGCCGTACAGCAAACGGATGCGATCCGCCTGAGGGCTTGCCGCCGCCAATTGGGCGCGAAGCACCGCATGGACCTCCTGCGCCTGCTCGGGCGTGGCGGTGCGGCCCGTACCGATCGCCCAAACGGGCTCATAGGCGACGACGATCTCGCTGATGCAGTGCCCGTTCGCGTGCACCACGGCCGCTAACTGGCGCTTGACGACGGCCTGCGTCTGCCCCGCCTCACGCTCTGCCAGCGTTTCTCCGACGCAGACGATGGGCGTGATGCCCGCCGCCAGCGCACGCTGCGCCTTGGCCGCGACCACCTCGTCGGTTTCACCGTGGTACTGGCGCCGCTCGGAATGCCCCACCAACACGTAGCGCACCCCGAACTCCAGCAGCATGGCGGCAGAGGCCTCCCCAGTGTAGGCGCCGGACTCGTGCGCCGACACATCCTGCGCGGCGACTGCAACAGCGGAGCCGTCGGCCAAGGCCTGCACTTGCGCCAGGTAAGGCGCAGGCACCGCCACCGCCACTTCGCAGCCGGGTTGCCCCATGCCTTCGCGCAACGCGTTCACCAAAGCCTGATTGGAAGCCAGGCTGCCATTCATCTTCCAGTTCCCGGCAATCAATTTCTTTTTCATGCGGTCCACGTCAAAACAATTTTCCCTGCATGCTGGCTGGACTCCATCAGCGCGTGCGCCTTGGAAGCCTCCGCCGCGGCAAACGTGCTGTGCACGATCGGGCGAACCTTGCGGGATGCCAGCAGCGGCCACACCTGCTCGCGCAGGGCACGGGCAATCGCGCCTTTGAACGCCACGGACCGAGGCCGCAGCGTGGAGCCGGTGACGGTGAGACGGCGGCGAAGCACGAGACCCGCGTTCAACTCGGCCTTGATGCCCCCCTGAACGGCAATGATCACCAAGCGCCCATCCTCGGCGAGACACTCGATCTCGCGGGCGACGTAATCGCCTGCGACCATGTCCAGCACCACATCCACCCCCTTGCCACCAGTGATGCGCTGCACCTCTGCGACGAAGTCCTGGGTCTTGTAGTTGATGGCGTGATGTGCACCGATTTCCAGGCAGGCCGCGCATTTTTCATCGCTGCCGGCCGTGACGATGACCGTGGCGCCGAATGCACGCCCCAATTGAATGGCCGTCACACCGATGCCGCTGCTTCCACCCTGCACCAACAGCGTTTCACCGGATTGCAGGCGGCCGCGGTCGAACACGTTGCTCCATACGGTGAAAAGCGTTTCCGGCAGCGAGGCCGCCTCGACGTCGGTGAAACCGTCCGGCGCGGGCAAACATTGTTCAACGGGTGCTACGCAGTACTCGGCGTAACCACCGCCAGCGACCAGCGCGCAGACGCGGTCCCCCACCTTGAGGCCGACCTTGTCCATCGCAGCCCGATCGCCCCGCTCGATTACCCCTGCCACCTCGAGCCCCGGCAAATCCGACGCACCCGGCGGCGGGGCGTAGTGCCCCTTGCGCTGCAGAACGTCGGGCCGGTTAATGCCGCTGGCCGCGACCCGAATGAGCAACTCCCCCCGGGTTGGCTCGGGCACCGGACGCTCTGCCAGACGCAGAACCTCGGGGCCGCCCGGGCTTTCGATTTCCACCACACGCATAGCCATCACCTTGCTACAAAAGTCGAGATGAATACCGCGACGGCGCAGACAAAGCCCGCGCCGGCAGCGCTCATTTCAATCGTGCTGGGACTCAGGCGTCCATCTGACCCGACGACTCGCCGGAAGCCAGGGACTGTTGCTGTTGCTGCTGATCGGCACCGTCGCGGCGCTCACGGCGCTCGCCACGGTCCGAGCGCTCCCCCCGCTCTGCAGGTGCAGGACGGCCGCCGCTGTCGCCCATGGGGCGATCAGCCAAAGCCTTCATCGACAGCTTGACGCGGCCCTTCTCGTCCGTCTCCAGCACCTTGACCTTGACGATCTGGCCCTCGGTCAGATAGTCGGTCACCTTCTCGACACGCTCGTGAGCGATCTGGCTGATGTGCAACAGACCGTCCTTGCCGGGCAGCAAGTTGATCAATGCGCCGAAGTCCAGGATCTTGACGATGGGGCCTTCGTAGATCTTGCCGATCTCGACTTCCGCCGTGATCTGCTCGATGCGGCGCTTGGCCTCGTCTGCCTTGGCACTGTCGGTGGACGCGATCGTGATGGTGCCGTCTTCGTCGATGTTGATCTGCGTGCCGGTTTCTTCCGTCAGGGCACGGATCACCGCACCGCCCTTGCCGATCACGTCACGGATCTTCTCAGGGTTGATCTTCATCGTGAACAGCTTCGGTGCGAAGTTGCTGACCTCGGTCTTGGCCTCGCCCATGGCTTCCTGCATCTTGCCCAGGATGTGCAGGCGCGCTTCCTTGGCCTGGGCCAGCGCGACCTGCATGATTTCCTTGGTGATGCCCTGGATCTTGATGTCCATCTGCAGCGCAGTGATGCCACCCGTGGTGCCAGCCACCTTGAAGTCCATGTCGCCCAAATGATCCTCATCGCCCAGGATGTCGGTCAGCACGGCAAAACGGTTGTCTTCCTTGATCAGACCCATGGCGATACCCGCCACGTGCGCCTTCATCGGCACGCCGGCATCCATCAGCGACAGGCAGCCGCCGCACACCGAAGCCATCGAAGAGGAGCCATTCGACTCAGTGATCTCAGACACGACACGCATCGTGTAGGGAAACTCTTCCTTGGTCGGCAGCACCGCCACCAGCGCGCGCTTGGCCAGACGGCCGTGGCCGATTTCGCGGCGCTTGGTCGAACCCATGCGGCCCACTTCGCCCGTGGCGAAGGGAGGCATGTTGTAGTGCATCATGAAACGGTCTTCGTACTCGCCTGCCAGTGCGTCAATGCGCTGGGCGTCCCGCTCGGTGCCCAGCGTGGAAACCACCAGCGCCTGGGTTTCACCGCGCGTGAACAGGGCGGACCCGTGGGTGCGGGGAAGCACGCCATTGCGGATTTCGATGGGGCGGACCGTGCGGGTGTCGCGGCCGTCGATGCGGGGCTCGCCCGCCAGGATCTGGCTGCGAACGATCTTGGCTTCGATGTCAAACAACAAGCCCTCGACCTTGACCGCGTCAAACTCGGCGCCCTCTGCCTTCAAAGCCGACAGCACCGAAGCCGTCGCTTCGCGCAAGGCCTGCGTGCGAGCCTGTTTGCTGCGGATCTGATAAGCCGCGCGCAGCTTTTCTTCCGCCAGGGCGTTGACCTTGCCGATGAAGGACTCATCCTTGGCTGGCGGCTGCCAGTCCCAGACGGCCTTGCCAGCATCGCGCACCAGTTCGTGGATCGCGTTGATCGCGATATTGCCTTGTTCATGGCCAAACACCACGGCACCCAGCATGATCTCTTCGGACAACTGCTGCGCTTCCGATTCGACCATCAGCACGGCAGCTTCGGTGCCGGCCACCACGAGGTCCATCTGGGAATTCTTGCGGGCCGTCTGGCCGGGGTTCAGCACATATTCGCCATTGATGTAGCCCACGCGAGCCGCACCGATCGGGCCGTTGAACGGGATGCCGGAGATGGAGAGCGCAGCGCTCACGGCGATCATGGCGGCGATGTCCGCATCCACTTCAGGATTCAGCGACACCGTATGGATGACCACGTGCACTTCGTTGAAGAAGCCTTCGGGGAACAGAGGGCGGATTGGGCGGTCGATCAGGCGGCTCGTGAGCGTTTCATGCTCGCTGGGCTTGGCTTCGCGCTTGAAGAAGCTGCCAGGGATCTTGCCAGCAGCGTACGTCTTCTCGATGTAATCCACCGTCAAGGGGAAAAAGTCCTGCCCAGGCTTGGCGGTCTTGGAGCCCACCACCGTGGCCAGAACGACGGTGTCATCGATGTTGACCAGCACGGCGCCGGAAGCCTGGCGGGCGATTTCGCCCGTTTCCATGACGACGGTCTTGTCGCCCCATTGGAAGGACTTGGTGACTTTGTTGAAAATGCTCATGTTTGCTCCATTTTTAATCGCTGGCTACACAGAACCAGCCTGCAAAGGAGTGCAATTCAGAACACGATGCCATTCCAGTGGCCCGGCCCTTTTCCTCGATGGAACAAGGCCATTGGAATGACACAGCTTCGCTCTGTTTTGCGGCTCCGAAGTAAAAAACGCCTGAGCTAGCGTGCTAACCCAGGCGTTTCGGCATGCGAATGCGCTTACTTGCGCAGACCCAGCTTGGCGATCAATGCCGTGTAACGCTCAGCATCCTTCGCCTTCAGGTAGTCCAGCAGCTTGCGGCGGCGGCTCACCATGCGCAGCAGACCACGGCGACCGTGGTGATCCTTGGCATGGGTCTTGAAGTGAGGGGTCAGTTCGTTGATACGGGCCGTCAGAAGGGCCACTTGAACTTCCGGGCTACCGGTATCGTTGGCAGCACGGGCGTTGGCCTTGACGACTTCGGCCTTGATAGAGGATGCGATCATTGGTTTTCCTTGAATTGCGGGGCCGGAGATTGCAGCGCGTGGCTGCCCTGCCCCTGTCTTACTTGCGCAAGCGGCTGGAATGGCCACAAGCGTGCGTCTTGCACCATGCAAAACTCTGCGATTATACCCCGAGCCAGGTTTTGAGCCGTTGCACCCCTTGCACCAACCGCTCAGGATCGCGGGAAGCGAAGCACCAACGCAACCATCCTTGCGCCTCCAGACCGAACGCGTTGCCCGGTGCCAACCCCAAACCGGCTTCCCGCACCAACCGCTTGGCCAAATCCAGAGAGTCGCCCTGGCCGGGCAGCCGAAAGAACGCATACATACCGCCACGCGGACTGGCGACCTCAATGCCCGGCAGCGCCTGCAGCAAGGGAACCAACGCATCCCTGCACACCTGAAGATGAGAGACGACACGGGGCGTGATTTCTGACGCATGCTGCAAAGCCGCAATGCCCGCCTGCTGGGTGAAGACACTGGTGCACGAGGTATTGAACTCGATGAGTTTGCCAATTTGATGAGTCATTTCCGCCGGCATGACTAGCCAACCCAGACGCCAGCCAGTCATGAGGAAGCTTTTGGAAAAGCTCTGCACCACGACCAATCGGTCCTCAGCCTCTGCCAGATCCAGAAAGCTGGGCGCGCACACCGAGTGGGACGGATCGTCGTAGTAGAGCCGCTCGTACACCTCGTCGGCCAGTATCCACGTACCCGTCGTACGGCAGTGCTGAATGATTTGACGCTGCTCGTCGCGCGTGAGCGTCCAGCCCGTGGGATTGTTGGGTGCATTCACGATCACCAACCGAGTGGAGGGGGTGATGGCAGCCAGCAGCGCATCCATGTCCAACACCCATGCGCCCCCCGGCTGGGGACGCAACGGAATGCATCGCAGCCGGGCGCCCATGATCTGGGGCTGCGCCGTCAGGTTGGGCCACACCGGCGTCACCGCCACCACCTCGTCACCAGGATCGAGCAACGCTTGCATGGACAGCATCAGCCCGCTCACCCCGCCGGAGGTCACGGCCACCCGGTCTGCAGCGATCGGCCCATGCAATGCGCTCGTGTACGAGGCGATCGCGCTGCGCAGCTCGGGCAGCCCCAGGTTATGAGAGTAGAAGGTTTCTCCCCGCCCAAGAGACTCCATGGCCGCCCGCCGCACAGGCTCAGGGGTGACCTCATCGCTTTCGCCAAACCAGAAAGCGAGCACATCGCTGCGGCCCATTCCCGCGTTGGCCACTTCACGGATTTTGGATTCTTCAAGGTGGATGACGGTAGCGCGCATCGAAACTTCCAGAGCAAAAGATCAGCGGGCATCGTAGCGGCTTCCACCATGCTCTTGCGCCACAATATCCTGAAATCAAAATTCCAGGGAGGAACCCATGCCCACTCGAACCGCCAAACACCTTGCAGGATTTGCCTTCCTGCTTTGCGCCGGAGTCTCACTCGGCATGAATACGCTTGCGGCCCATGCAGCGACAACGACCGATGCCTCGAATTCAGCGCAGGACAACAAAAGAAAGAATACGGTCAAGTTGAAAACGACCACTCCACGAAGCACCTCCGAAGAGTCGACTGCCGAACGCGATCGCAGGCTGTACAGAGAATGCAAAGGGCGACCGAACGCCGGAGCGTGTCTTGGATATGCCAAGCCATGAGCCTTCAAAAAGCAAAAGCGAAAATCGGGTCTTAAAAATCAGCGTGGCCGGACAGCCGCGCGACCACGCGCAGGTCCGGGCCGACTATCTCGACCGATTGGAATGCCATGTCGGTTCCGTCGGATAGCTTGGACAATGCCACCCGGTGCGCAATGCCCAATCCAGGCCCCAACAATTTGGGGGCCAGATAAAGCAGCACATCGTCCACCAACCCCGCTTGCAGTAGCGCGCCATTCAACTGGCTGCCCGCTTCCACATGCACTTCATTCATTTGCAGGCGACCCAGATCCAACATCAGGGCAGCCAGGTCGATGTGCCCTTCCGCATTGGGCAAATGCAGCACGGTGACACCTCGTGAGGCGAGTAACGCCTCCTTTTCAGGGTTTTGGATGGCCGTGTAAATAAAAACCCGGCGCTCGGCTTTGAAAATGGCCGCGTGCAATGGCACCCTCAACTGACTGTCCAACAAAATCAGGTCAGGTTGGCGAAGAGTCTCGACCCCCCGGACATCCAGCCGTGGATCATCCGCCAGAACGGTGCCGATGCCAGTCAACACCGCACACGCCCGCGCACGCCAAGCATGGCCATCGGAGCGCGCCAAGGGCGACGTGATCCATTGGCTTTCACCTCCATGCAAGGCCGTCAAGCCATCCAGAGAGGCAGCTGCCTTCATGCGAACCCAGGGGCGTCGGCGGATCATGCGGCTGAAAAAGCCCAGGTTTAACTCGCGGGATGCTTGCGATTCAAGGCCCACGTCTACTTCCACGCCACGCTCGCGCAATCTGCTCACCCCTTGCCCCGCCACCATGGGATTGGGATCGGTGATAGAGGCAAACACCTTGCTCAATCCCGCGTCAGCCAAAGCATCGCAGCACGGACCGGTTCTCCCATGATGCGAACAGGGCTCCAAAGTGACATAGGCAGTGGCCCCTTCTACCGACAACCCACGCCCATGGGCATCGCGCAGCGCCATGATTTCAGCGTGCGCCTGACCTGCCGGCTGTGTAGATCCTTCGCCCAGCACCGTGCCAGAAGCATTGACGATCACGCAGCCGACTCGTGGATTGGGCGAGGTTCGAAAGAGGCCTTGCTGCGCCAGCTCCAATGCCCTCCTCATGAAATTTGACTCTGCTGACTTGTTCATACGGCGTGAGAAAACTCCAGTCTTGGATGCCACGGTTGGCGGACAGCCGCCCATTCTGCCGCCAAACGGTCAGCCTTATGGAGCCAACGGCACAGGAGGGGCGGGCGAACTGAAGGAGACTTCCGTAACATTCGCACATGACATTCTCTGCCCTGTTACCACCGTCCAGGTTGGCCGCCAAAACCCTTTCCTGTCCACGACCTATCAGGCAATCCCGGGGCTTCACCTTGGTTGAAGTCTTGGTCGCGATCATGGTGCTGTCTTTCGGCATGCTGGGCTTGGTTGGCATGCAGGCTTTCGCCCTTCAATCCAATAGAGAGGCTCGACTGCAAGCACAAGCAGCGATGTTGGCAAGAGAGTTGGCGGAGATGATGCGGGGCAATAAAGAAATCGGTGTAAAGACAACAACTGCCGATAACCCGTATCTTGTTTCACTGTCGAGCGGGTCCATGGTGCCAGCCACTCCATCGTATTGCTTGAGCGTGGGCAATGCTTCCACGGGTTGCACATCAGCGACTGATATTGCCAATGCCGAGATGACGGATTGGCTCGCCCGGGTAGACAACACCCTGCCAGGAGCTCGCGTAGTTATCTGTTTTGACAGTGCTCCGTACAACAGCAATGGAATACCCCAGTGGGCCTGTACCTCATCCGGAGCCACTGCGAATGAGATCGCCGTGATAAAAATTGGATGGACTCGCAATTCCACTGATAGAAGTAAAACTGGAAACGACGTATTGGAGCAGGCCAGTAGCTCAGGAAGCGTTCCCTACATTATTTTCCCAGTGACCAGTGGCAATGCCAGTTCAATATGAAAAAAAACAACTACATGCCACATTATTTGGCAACCAAGGGGCAGCAAAGGGGCTTAACCCTTATCGAACTGATGGTGGCAATGGTCATCAGCTTACTGATTGTGCTGGTCGCAGTAGCAGCATTGGTCGTTTCGAGGCAGGGCTTCAGCAGCGTGGATGCAGCGTCACAACTTCGAGACAACAGCAGATTTGCCGTCGATCTGATTCAACGCTTGGGCGTACAGGCGGGATATAAGGATGTGAGAGACGCGGCCACTCCAGTACCCAATAGTACTGCTGGCATTGAATCGAATCCACCGCCAAACATTTACGGTATCAATAACCAAAAACGCAGTGAAACCGACGCATGGGATGAAAGCTCCAATTGGGGCTCAGGCGTAGGTGCAGGCAGTGATATTCTGGTGTTGAGAAATCAAACCAGCCAACTGGTGCCGACAGCCACGACTTCCGATCAAACCATGATTGATTGCATGGGGGTGGCACCGTCAGCGGTACCCGTTGATCGATATGACCGCATATTGAGCATATTGCACGTTGGTATCGGACAAGACGGCGAGCCGTCTCTCATGTGCACCCATATTGGTTCAACCGGTTCTCTGGAAGCGGAGCCTTTGATCAGGGGCGTGGAAAACTTTCAGGTGCTTTACGGGGTTGATGGTATCGGCCCGAACAACGCCACTTTGCCGGCAAGTGCAGCAAGTTCACCAGAAAATGGGCCTGAGCGTTATTTAAGGGCCGACCAGATCACCAACACGTCAAATGCGGCCGTCAGCTATTCCAATTGGCGACGCGTCAGGAGCCTGCGCATCGGCATGGTTATCAGAGGCCCCAGCGGCTCGGCTATTGACAAGAGCTCTCAAACCCTCTATCCGCTGGGTATTGCCAAAGGTTCCAGTTCTGGCGCGATAGGCAGTGGCCTGGCAGACGCCACCAATGATCCAGGCACCGTTTTCACGTCATCCGATGGAAGATTGCGACAAACCGTTACATTCACGGTACACCTGCGCAACTATCAACAAGACAATTAGCATGCTGAAATTCCAAGATTTATCTGTGAAATTCGCAGTTTTACCCCGGGCTTCAAAAGAACAAGGAGCGTCATTAATTGTAGTGATGCTGTTGCTGGTGATTGTTTCCATATTGGGAATATCAGGAGTGCAGATTTCGATGATGGCGGAGCGCGGCACCCGAAATGATCGAGATACTCAAATTGCTTGGCAATCCACCGAAGCTGCATTGATGGATGCGGAATTTGACATCCTGGGACAACCTGCGAGCTCTTCCACCAAAAGAAATAGCATCTTCAAACGAGGCAGTACAGATATTGCGCAGTTTGTTCAGGACTGCGGTACATCTGGCAACACGATTGGGTTATGCGCCCTCAATGCCACGGGTAAGCCGGCTTGGTTGGCCGTGGACTTCACGAATACATCAAACAATGCGCCTACCACTGTATTCGGAACCTATACAGGACGGACATTTCCATCTGGAAATGCAGGAATTCAGCCCGCTCAACCTCCGCGCTATGTGATAGAGCCAATTCCCGATCCCTCTATGTCTCGCACAAAAGATCCAAGAGACGTCAAGTATATTTACAGAATCACTGCCATGGGCTTTGGTCCGAATGCGGATACTCAAACAGTATCGCAAGTAATTTTCAGAAATTGAAGAGGACTATATGAACAACTCTGATACCTCCAGGACTGCTGCAGCAATAAAAATAATTGCAGGCTGCAAAGAGAGCATTAAAAAATCGTCTTCTGCGAAGTGGATTGCATTGGCAGCCGTGCCAATCATGGCAACCATTTCATTTGTTGCATTCAGCGCAGGCACTGCGCCCTCCATACCTGCAATCAATATTTCCGCAGATCCACTCTACGCAGCAGCGGCAGTGGACAAGCCCACTTTGGCTCTGGCTTTATCCGTTGAATATCCCACAGTAGGCTCACAATACCCATCAGGGGGCGCCACAGACAATACTTATTCCAATTTAAATGAGTATTTGGGATATTATGACGCGGAAAGTTGCTATGTATACAACGATTCTCCATCGGAAACACCTGCAAGCGGCTTGACAACAGCAGACTACAAGCGTTTCGATCGCAGCGGTGCTGCAACCGCACGGAAGTGCACCAATGCCTTCAGCGGCAATTTTTTGAACTGGGCCAGCAGTTCAGCCATTGATATGCTCCGCTTGGCATTGTCAGGCGGTGATCGATACATTGATACAGCCACTACCAACTCTTCCCTGACCATACTTCAACGGGCAGTCATTCCCAATGGGGACCCGGTCTGCATGTGGAATACCAGCAATTTTCCGGCCAAGCAACTGCAAAAAAATGGTGGAAGTGCAGGGACTTATTGGGGAGCTGTCCCCACAGCAATGATCACAGCTGCCAACGGAAACGATATATGGGTAGCCAATACCCTGAATAGAATCTATTTTGGCACTTCTAATACCGGAAACTGTTCGACAGGCCCGGCATCATATAAATTGGGCGCGCCAACCGCTAATTCATCCGTGGGACCGGTCAGCGATGCATCAACAGATCGACCCGGCGGTACAACTCAATGCGCCACTGAAAATAATACCTGCAGTTTTACAGGAACGAAAGAGGTTTGGTATGGAGTCAAAGTCAATGGTGTGAATTACTGGAAGGTGGCTCCCGCATCGAATGGCGTGGCTTGTACCAATGACATCTTTGGCGACCCGAAGAGCGGCACTGCTAAACAGTGTTACTACCGAAACTACAGCGGATCGTGGACACCGCCTGTGAACGCAAACTTGAATAGCGATGGCTTTTTCTATGCACGCGTTCAAGTCTGCGATACCACCTCTGGCGTTTTGCAAGACGTGCGTGCTGCATACAATTTGTGCAGGCAGTACCCCAATGGCAATTACAAGCCAACCGGTGTTATTCAGAAATACAGTGATCAGATGCGATTGGCTGCCTTTGGTTATCTTATGGACCAGACGGCAAGCTATAACAACGGCCGCTATGGCGGGGTGCTTCGAGCACCGATGAAATATGTCGGCAGCAAAACTTTCAGCACCACGGGACAGGACAACACCCCCAGCGGCGGGAATCCCAATGCAGAATGGAATGCCAACAACGGAGTATTCCTATCCAATCCCGACAACAATACCAGTCAAACGCCGAACATTAGCGGCGTCATCAACTATCTGAACAAATTTGGCAGAACCGGACCTGTACCTGGTCGCTACAAAATGTATGACCCTGTCGGTGAACTCCATTACGAGACGATCAGATACCTGCAAGGCTTGCAGCCAAGCACCGCTGCGACGAGCAATATTTCATCTGATATGTACGATGGTTATCCGGCTTACTCGACCTGGACCGACCCATATGACAACAGAAGCAATGCATCGGATTATTCTTGCTTGAAAAGCAACGTGGTTGTCATTGGAGACGTGAACACCCATGACGGAAACAGACTGCCAACGCCTGATTTGGCAAATAATATTCCAAACATTAATGCATGGCGTAGCACGGTTCAAGCTTTTGAGCGAAATCAAGCAACGACCTATCAAGATGGTCAAAATGTGACCCGAACCACTGGCAATCCCAATGGGGCCAACGGTAGCGTGCCGAGTGGTACCCAAACCAGCCAGATCATGGGGTCGGCATATTGGTCTCACACGCACGACATTCGTGGAACCGATTGGACCGCAGCCCCTGCAAAACAGCGTCCAGGACTCCGAGTCAAAACGTTCCTTTTCGACGTCAACGAGTACGGGGACCAAAACAACGTCTCAACACGCCGTTTTGCCAATCAGTTTTTCATGGCCTCCAAGTATGGCGGCTTCGAATCGGATCCCAGCAACGCTGCAGCCAGGCCGTATAACACCTATGGCAATCCTTTCAAGCGCCAAGACGGCACCAACGACAACAATGTCTGGCAAAAGCAAAATGATCCTGGCGAGGCTGGCACCTATTACCTTCAAAGTAGTGCACGTGGCGTCCTTTCAGCCTTTGACGATATTTTCAGCAGGGCGTCGACCCAAGCCAGAAGCATCGCAGGCAGTTCAGCCTCTACCACGACCATCAACAGCACGTCGGGAAGCGTCGTGTATTCTGCCAAGTTTGATACGAGTAACTGGAGCGGAGACGTTGTCGCTGAACCTTTGACAGCCTCCGGCACCAGCCTCAACGTTGGTTCTCAGAACTGGAGCGCAGCAGACCGTTTGTCGGTGATGGCTTCGCCCGCTGCCAATCGCAAGATTTTTGTGGGAAATACCGCCGGAAATGCGAATCCAGTGGCGGCGTCATTTACTTGGGCAACGATTGAAAGCGCCTTGCAAGGCTATCTCAATAAAGCAGAACCTACCGCATCTTCAGATGGGCAAGGTTCAGCGCGTGTCAGCTTTTTGAGGGGAGACCGAACCAAGGAAGGTAATCCTTTCCGGGTGCGCAGTTCGTTGCTCGGAGACATCGTCAACTCCAGCGTTGTGTATTCAGGTGCACCTACCGCGGCCTATTCCGGCGCCGGGTATGCTGCCTTCCGGAGTAGCTATAACAATCGCACGCCAGCTGTTTTTGTTGGAGCAAATGACGGCATGCTGCATTCATTCAACGCGGGTACTGGCGACGAATTGTTTGCCTATATTCCCAGCTGGATGGGCCCCAAACTCTCAGCACTGACAAACACGAGCTATGTGACTAACCATCAAAGCTATGTCGATGCGCCACCAGTTGTGGGAGAGGCGCAAGTGGCATTCAATGGCACGGCATCCGATTGGAAAACTGTCCTGGTCTCGGGAACAGGCGGAGGAGGTTCCGGGGTTTTTGCATTGGATGTGTCTGACCCGTCCAATTTTGCTGCCTCCAACGTGATGTGGGAATTCAAGCGTTCCGACGATGCAGATATGGGCCAGGTAATCGGGAAACCGCAGATTCTAAAGCTGAAAACCAGCGGGAGCGCCAGCACCGGCACCTATCGTTGGTTTGCAGTCGTGGCAAGCGGTGCGAACAATTACGTGCCCGATGTCAATGGGGTATTTAGTACGACCGGACAGCCCGCCCTTTTCCTGCTGGCATTGGACAAGCAGCCTGGAACCTCGTGGACTTTGGGAACCAATTATTTCAAGATCTCCTTGCCCATCGATAGCACGCTGAGCTCCACCAAAGCGACGGGGCTTGCCAATTTTCAGCCGCTCTGGGGCAGTGCTGGCGAGGTCACGCAGATCTACATGGGAGACTTTCATGGCAACCTCTGGAAACTTGATTTTTCAAAAAATCTGCCTACCAGCGATTGGAATATGAATAAATTGACGGCATTCAACAAAGGCACTGCAGGGTCGCCTGTGCCCTACCCCTTGTATATTGCCAAAGATTCGAGCAATACCATCCAACCGATTACTGCAGCACCAGCCATATTCTCGGGACCAACAGTATCCGGCTTGGAAACTTTTTATGTCACCTTCGGCACAGGAAAATATCTGGAGACGACAGACAACACGTCGACTGCAACCAACAGTTTCTATGCCGTTTACGACAATGGTCTTACGGCTGCAGACAGTTCCCCTGCGGCGGCAAGTGTCATCAGCGGACGGGCGCGGCTGAAACAAGGCGCCATCAATACCGGCACAAGGGTCATCACGGTGGGTGCATTCAAATGGGGCCGGGCCATGTCGGATACCGATGCAACACAACGTTCTGGGTGGTATTTTGATATGCCGGTTTCTGGAGAAAAATTGGTCAGTGCCATTGGTGACCAAGGCAGCCTTTATGCCACCTTTAATACGATCATTCCTGGCGCCACTGGTGCTACCGGAACTTGCACCAACACGCCCGGAACCAGCAATGCCTATGTGGTCAACATTGGCGATGGCTCAGGGAAATACAACCTTTCGACCGTGGGTCTGTTGGGACCGAGCATGTTCTTCGTGAATGAATCCGAAACGCCGCCCACTCCACTGGACAGCACCGGTCGGGGATGGAGAACCACGACGTTGAGGAGCACAACGATCGGGCAATCCGGCGCCAGCACAAGCACGCAGGTCGTCAGCATCACCGAGGCCGTGGGCCGTCTAAGCTGGCGCCAGATCAACAACTACCAAGACATGAAAAACAAGTGAGTCAAGCTATGAACGCGCAAGCAAACCGAGGGTTCACCCTGATAGAACTCATGATCGTGGTGGCAGTGATTGGCATTCTGGCAGCAGTTGCTTATCCTGCTTACAACGACTCCATTCTGAAAGGCCGGCGAGCGCAAGGGCGGGCCGCCTTGGCAGAGCTTCTTCAGCAGCAGGAGCGATACATGACACAAAATAATTGCTACTTGGCATTCAGCAACAGCAGCGGAACTGTTGCTGCCTTAGCCCCCTCTCCATCCACTGCCTGCGGGGGTGTCACGGCCTCCACGGTTCCCTTTAAAACATTTTCTGGCGATGGAGGCTTGTCTGCGGCGGCATACCTCCTGTCTGCCAGTACATGCCCTGCAACTGGCACCGGGACGTTGCCCATTTCACAATGCGTTAGAGTGATCGCGACTCCAGTAAAGTCAGATCCAGTCGTCGGCAATCTGGAATTAATGAGCAACGGCACAAAAAAAATGCAGCGGCAACACAAGCAATCCCAGGCTTTGCTGGCCATGAGTAAAACATCAAAATCGCAGAATGGCTTTACCCTGATTGAACTGGTAATAACAATGGCCATTGCTGCAATACTGCTTTTGGTGGCCGTGCCAGGGTTCCAGGCCTTTCAGCGGAATTCTCAGCTATCTTCGCTTGCCAACTCTCTTCTGGTAGCCATCAATACTGCAAAAGCAGAGGCAATGAAGCAAAATGCCAGTGCCTATGTCATTCCAGCCAGTGGTGCCGATTGGGGCACCGGTTGGATCGTTTTCGTTGATAAGGATCGCAGCCAGACCTACAGCGAAAGCGGGGATGGAACTGTCATGAAGCAAGAGGCCCCAGCAAGTTATTTCACCATATCGGGAAACGGTACGGCCACTGGCGCCGATCCTTATTTAACATTTGACAGTTCCGGATTTTCTCGAAAAAAAGATGGAAGTTCTCCAGAAAACCTCACCTTGACCATCAAGCGGAATGATGTATCGACGGCCACTCAAAATGAAGAGATGCGAAGAATCATTATTTCGAAGACAGGCAGAGCACGATCTTGCAAACCATCGACCGACTCAAGCTGTACCGCAACGGCTTCGAACTGACCAACTAACCATCCAGCCCACAGCACCGGCACATCCATAAAAACCTCACGAGTGAGACATCCCAGTTTGTATATTTCGCGCGGTATTTCAGCACTCGTCGCATTGCTCTTCATTTCAGGTTGTGCCGGTCTGCCAGATAGAGTCGACCGTCCTGTCTCACGAGCAGAGTTACCTGCCAGCAATACAGTCTTGTCCAAGGTGCTGGAGGATCGCCGCCGCGCTGACCAAGCACGCCACGACTCCGGCTTTCTCCTGCTCAGCGGCCCCCAGGAAGCCTATGGCAGCCGCCTCGCCCTGGTGGAGAACGCACAGAAAACACTGGACCTGCAGTACTACGCCATCCATGCGGATGCCAGCAGCGAGCGGTTGCTGCGCGGCATTGCAGCGGCGGCACGGCGCGGGGTACGTGTTCGCATTCTCCTGGACGACTTTCACAGCACGGGGCGCAATGCCTTGGTCATGGGCATGGCGTTCCAGCCCAATGTGGAAATGCGGATGTTCAACCCGGTCGCTGGGCCGCGTGGTTCGATGCTGGGGCGCTTGTGGGGCTCTGTGACCGATTTTTCCCGGGTGCAGCAACGCATGCACAACAAGCTGTTCATCGCGGACAACGTGATGGGCGTAACGGGCGGGCGCAATCTGGGCGATGCCTATTTCGGCAATGCCGATTCGGGCAACTTCGTGGATCTGGACGTGCTCGCCGTGGGCCCCATCGTCCAGGATCTGTCTCGCAGCTTCGACAGCTACTGGAACAACCAGCGCGCCTACCCCGTGCAGTCGCTCATCACCCAGCAGGAACTGGCAAGGTTGCGCGAACAGACCTCGAAGGCGCCAGCGTCCGAACAGCAGCGACAGGGTGATGGTGACAACAGCAACGCCCCCCCTTCAGGGACGCGCACTGCGGCCTCCGACCGGCGGGATGGGCCCAAGCCGCCGGACGGCGAGCCCCGCCCATCCAGCGATGGACCCACGCAGGCGCAACGTGAGCGCGTCTGGAACGAAAAAGCCATGGACCTCGGTGCGGCAGCCTTCGTCTGGGCGCCGGCCGCCATGCTGGCGGACCAACCCGCGAAGATTCCCGCCGAAGGCGAGCGCGGCATTCCCGTGGGCGACATGAAGCCAGGGGCAGCCGTCGAGGTGAGCGCATCCGGTTCCTATTCCGACAACAACTCGCCCTCTTCCACGACACCGCGGACGCAAGCGCTCCAAGCCTCTGCAGAACATGCAGCGCAAGGAGAAACCGTGGTGGACGGCCTTCTGCAGTTGCTGGCCCAGGCACGGCAGGACCTGCTCATCATTTCGCCTTATTTCGTGCCCGGCGAGGACATGAAGAAGGCGTTTGCCGATGCCGTGGCACGGGGAGTCCGAGTGCGGGTGCTCACCAATTCGCTGGCCTCCAACGATGCGCCGGTTGCCCATGTGGGCTACGCACGGCACCGCGATGAATTGCTGGCCATGGGCGTGCAGCTGTATGAACTGCGCAGCGAGCAGGCAGGCCTCAAGTCGACGTTCGGTTCATCGGGGGCCGCCGCCACGGGCGAGTCCCGGTCGATGCTGCATTCCAAGGTGCTGGTGCTGGACGGCCGGCTGCTGGTGGTGGGTTCGATGAACCTGGATCTGCGCTCCCAGTTGCAGAACACCGAGATTGCCCTGCTGATCCAAAGCCGGGCCCTCTCCCGCATGGCGTCAGAGCAGATCGAAACCGCCATGCGCGAAGGCGCCTGGCGACTGGAGAAGACCGAACAGGGATTGGTTTGGCGAGCCCCCCAGGGCAGCGGCCTCGAAGACGCCACGACGGACCCCGATACTGGTCTGGGACTGCGTTTGCTGCTGAAGCTCCTGGGGCCATTGGCACCGGATCACCTTTTGTAGCGCGAAACAGGCGGCCTGCTTCGCAGGCCCATGCCTCAGGTGCGACCTGACGGAACCGTCTGGTCCGCACTCAGCCGAGGCAGGCCCGCCCTACCCTCAGGGCAAGTTGGTTTCAAGCCGGATCGGGCATCGGCTGCCGGTGCAACCATTGCGTGATGTCTTGTTGATCCGTCATGGTGCGCACCTGTTGGTACGCCGCCTCCCCTTCCGGAAACCGCCGGCGCAGCAGATTGAGCCATTGCTTGAGCCGGCCCGCGCGCTGGCGGGGCTCCAGGTCTTCGCAGACCAGACGCCAGAAATCGGACAGATGCGGCTGCAGCGCCGACCAAGGCAATGCAGGCACGTCGGCGTCGCCTGCGTCCGCCGAGCGGATTGCAAGGGCCAGGCCGGGATCGGCCACCATGCCCCGCCCGAGCATCAGGGCGCTGCATCCCGACACCTCGCGGCAGCGCTGCGCATCGGCCACGGTCCAGATCTCGCCATTGGCCACCACCGGGATGGAGACGGCATCGCGCACAGCGGGGATCTGCTCCCAATAGGCCGGTGGCCGGTAGCCGTCGGCTTTGGTTCGCGCATGCACCACCAATTCGCACGCGCCGCCGGCCTGCATGGCCTGTGCGCATTCGCGGGCCAGGGAGGCATCGTGGTAGCCCAGCCGCATCTTGGCGGACACCGGCAGGTGCGGCGGCACGGCGCGGCGCACCGCCTCGACCACGGCAGCGATGCGCTCCGGCTCCTTGAGCAGCGCCGCACCGCCCCCATGGCGGTTGACCACGTTGGCCGGGCAGCCGAAGTTCAGATCGATCCCCTCGGGTCCCAGTGCCGCCAGGCGCGCCGCGTTCTCGGCCATGCTGACGGGATCGGAGCCCAGCAACTGCGCCCGCACCGGCACGCCCGCCAGCGTCCTGCCGCCATGGCGCAGTTCCGGGAGGTAGCGAAGAAACACCTTGTCGGGCAGCAAGGTGCCGGTGATGCGAATGAACTCCGACACACAGCGGTCCACCCCACCCACGCGGGTGAGCACGTCGCGCAGCACGAAGTCGAGTAGCCCTTCCATGGGCGCGAGCAGCAAGGTCATGGCAGCGTGAATGGGCCTTTGCGCCACCGGCGCCGAGCGCCCATGGCCGTGAATCCGGAATTTCCGATGAAGGTAACGACAAGGAAAAGGACTGCCTGCAGCCCCACGAACGGCCCGGCGCCCGGAAAAACAAAAAGGGCCCGAAGGGCCCTGGCGAGCAGCCGACCGATGGCCGAAGCCACCGAAGCACGCTATTTTAGAAAGTCCCCTTTGGCAGGTCGATGCTCTTGCCGTTGAGCTTGACCTGGCCGGCTTCCATTTTCACCACGCTGGTGAGATTGTCGCCCTCCTGCCGCAGGAACCCGGCCGCCTGGGCCATGCCGATCATGGCGTCCATGTCTTCGCTCTTCATGTCTTTCTTGCCCGCGGCCTCGGCGATGGGCGCAATCCACGCCTTGGGCAAACGCGCGCTGGCATTCAGCATCGAGCCCTTGATCAACGCGGCCTTCCAGCCCGTCTGCGCAACCTCTTCGGCCGAGGGAGCGCGCTGCACTTCGCCACCGTATTCGATCTGCCCCTGCTGGCCTTGGTAGGTGGCCATGAGTTTCATCGAGTAAGCCGGAAGGGCTGCCACCAGGCGGGGAGCGCTCTCTTCCAGCAAAGCCAGAATGCGCTCTTCCGTTTGGGAGGCCGCGCTCGCCAGGCCCTGTGTGCGGTAGGCCTCGATCAGTGCCTGCTGAAAGCGCTTGATCGTTTCCAGGTCGATGCGCTGGAACTTTTCTTCGAAGCCCACCGATTCGAAATTCAGCGGGCCCATGCTGCCCTTGCCGTTGAGCGCAGTGGCGATGCTGATCGTGGCGCCATTGCTTTCGATCGTGGACGACCCGGCCACTTCTTTCAGAGAGAACAGGGACGTTGCCGCGCCGCCTGCGGCCGGGGTGCTGCTGGCGTCCATCTCCGCGAGCCGCACCGTGCCGGTGCCGGGCCCGAAAAGCCACATGCCTTCGATCACTTCGTTTTCAAACGTGCCGTCCATGCCCTTCATGGCCATGGTGATGCGGGCCGCCGGCCTGGCCTCTTCGTCGTCCTCGTCCGGGGTACCGCCGGGCACGCCAACCATCGCGAATTCGGGCCACTGGAAGCTGCCTTTGACGTGCTTGCGGTCCCCGCTGAGGGTCATGTCGGTGACCATGGCTTGCCAACGCAACGTCATCTCCTCGTTGCCGACTTCACCCGCGGGCAACTGGAAATGGAGGTCGTGCCGGCCCGTCAGGTGGTGCACCGTGGTCAGGGTGGGAGCGGTCACCTTGGCCAGGTCCTTGGTGGCCTGCGCGTCCAGCCCCTCCAGCGCAAAGCGCGAATCCACCACGGCGGCCGCCAGGCGGCGGCCCGCCAGCGGGCCATGGTGCACGGTGCTGTTCACGGCCAGGCGCAACGGCGGCGATGGCGGCACATTGGCCTCCACCTGCTCGGTCGTGCGGGGCGGGGTCCACTGCAGCACCAGCTTGGCCTGCGATGAGAAGAAGCCCTTGTGGTATTCCTCGGAAACGATGGCCTCCGGGCCCAGGGCCTGGCGCAGATCGACCAGCGCCTCCTGGTAGCTCGACTGGGCCCGTTGGCCCAGATACCAGGTCGCGCCACCATAGGCCACGACAGCCAGCGCCACGGCGGCGCCTGCAATTGTTTTCTTGTTCATTGGGTGTTCCGTCAGCATGCTTCTCCCCCCTGGGCGAAGCCCGCGAGAATACCACCGGCCTTCGCGGCAAGTTCCGCACCCGGCATCAGAACCGTGGGCATTGGCCGCACGCAGCCGCGTGGCCCTGCTGGCGTCATCGCCACGTCACGGGAGTGCGGTGCAATCAGGCTCCCGCCTGATCTTTGCCCCTTCCATGCTGCTCCTGAGAACCGACAAGGCCCGCCTGGAACTGTCCCCCGGCGTGCGAACACTGAGCCTGCGAGAACGCTCCCTGCTGCTGCTGGCCGATGGCCGGCCGATGAAGGACCTGCAGGCCATGTACAACGGCATCGGCGCCCAGATCGTCGAGCAACTGATGCGCCAGGGTTACCTGGCCAGCCCCAACACAACGCCCGCGCCTTCCACTGCGCCGGCCGCCACGAACGAAGCCCCGGCACCGTCGAACGCCCTGCGTTCGCTGGCCGGCGCCCGCATGTACCTGTTCGACATTTGCGAGCGCATGTTCGCGCGGCGCAATGCCGACCTGGCCCGCAATTTCCATGAAGCGCTGCGCGGTGCGCGCGACCGGGACAGCATGCTGGACGTGAGCGAGGCGCTGCTGGATGAAATCACCTTGCTGGCCGGCCCCGAACGCGCTGCCGCCGTGCGCGAGCGCATGGAGCAACTGCTGCCGGTGTGAAAAGGAAACCGGTGGCGCTTGGCGCAGTGCCTACAGCGCAGCCAGCCGCCAGAGCGAGGTGCGCTCGGCCGAACGTGCGGCATGCAGCGGATCGGTAGCGTCCGCGGCTTTGGGATGGCGGGGCTGCACCTCGTGCCGATCAACCACCCGCAGGCCTGCGCCGGCCACCCATTCGAGCAGTTGGTCACGCGAGCGCAAGCCCAGGTGCTCCGCCAGATCGGACAGGATCAGCCATCCTTCGCCGGCTGGCGCCAGGTGCGCCTTGAGGCCCGACAGAAAGCCGCGCAGCATGCGGCTGTCTTCATCATAGACCGCATGCTCGATGGACGAACTGGCACGCCCCGGCAGCCAGGGCGGGTTGCACACCACCAGCGGCGCCTGGCCCTCGGGAAAGAGATCGGCCTGCACCACCTCGACCTGGGCCGACAGGCCCAGCCGATGGATGTTGTCGCGGGCGCAGGCCAAAGCGCGGGGGTCCTGGTCGGTGGCCACGACGCGGTGCACGCCGCGCCGGGCCAGCACCGCCGCGAGCACGCCCGTTCCGGTGCCGATGTCGAAGGCCAGATCCCTGGCCGGTAGCGGCGCCTGGGCCACCAGGTCCACATACTCCCCGCGCACGGGCGAGAACACGCCGTAGTGCGGATGGATGCGGCGCGGGGCCTGGGGCGTGCCCAGGGCGGGAATCTCCACACCCTTCTTTCGCCACTCGTGTGCCCCGACCAGCCCCAGCATTTCGCGCAGCGACACCACGCAGGCGGTGCCGTCGGCCGGCCCCCAGGCCTCGGCGAATGCCTCTCGCCAATCGGGCGCACGGCGCAACGCGATGGTGCGGTCCCCCTCCACGGGCACGAGCAGCATGCCCAGCGTGCGCGCACGTTGCGCCTGGGCCTGCCGGTGCAGATGGAAGGCCTGCGCAGGGATCGTGCTCTCGGCTGCAGAGCCACCGGCGTGGGCCTTGCGACCGCCCTTGGCCCCTTTGGCCTTGGGCTTCTTGTCCGCGCGGCGCATGAGCGCCTGGAGCAGGTGCCGCGCGTTCTGGAAATCGCCGTGCCACAACAGGCCCGTGCCCTCGCACGCCAGCCGATAGGCGGTGTCGGCCGCGAGCGTGTCGTCGGCCAGCACCACGCGCCGGGGCGCCGCAGCGTTGCTCTCGCTGCGCCAGGGCGCTGAGCGCTCCTCGCCGTGCTCGGTCCAGTGGATCATGAAGGGTGTGCGAAAAGGAAAGTCAGGGGAGGCGGCGGATCAGTTCAAGGGGCGCTTGAGGCGCACTTCCTCGATCTTCACACCGCCGACGACAGCGGTCTTGGCCGTGGACATTTCGCGCTTGAAGCCGGCCAGTTCATGGAAGCGCAGCGCGCGTTCGTTGCGCAGCGGCACCCAGGCGGTGACGTTGGTGCAGCCCTCTTCCTGCAGGCCGTCGCGTGCGGCGTCCCAAAGGGCCACGCCCACGCCCTGGCTCCAGTGGGTGGGGGCGGCGTAGATGGCCCAGATTTCACCGGTGGTGGGGCGCGATTTTTCATCGCGCGAGCGGTCGAAGCCGACGAAGCCGACGATCTTGTCGCCGTCCACGGCCACCTGGACCTGGGGCTCGCAGTACTCGATGGCCTCGCGCCAGTAGGCTTGGCGCTTCTCGACCGAAGAGAGGGATTTCAATTGGTCGTCAGGCAACAAGCCACGGTATACCTCGGCTGCGGAGACGGTATGGATCTGTGCAATGGCTTTGGCATCGCGAAGCGTGGCGGGACGGACCTGGATACTGGACATGGAAAAAAACGGGACGAAAACAGGGGATGAAAAAAACGAAAAGGAGCGGCATTGTCGCCGCAAATGGTTTTTCCACTCCAGCCCCCGGCTGTCCCGGGCCCTGTGCGAGGGCCCCGCGGCGGCTAAAGCCAGCGGCGCAGCAGGCCCATGACGCGGTCGAAACGCGCGCCATACGGCGGGTAGAGCGCCGAGCCCATGGACCAGCGCGATTGCACCAGCACCGACTTCTGGTGGCAAAAGCGCAGAAAGCCCGCCTCGCCGTGGTAGGCGCCCCAGCCACTGTCGCCGACCCCGCCGAACGGCAGGTTGTCGTGCGTGATGTGCATGAGCGTGTCGTTCACCGTGACGCCGCCGCTCACCGTGCGGCGCAGCACATCGTCGCGCACGGCTTCGTTGCGGCCGAACCAGTACAGCGCCAGCGGCCGCGGCCCGGCGTTGATGTGCGCGATGGCGTCGTCCAGCCGCTCGTAGCCCAGCACGGGCAGCCACGGGGGCCGAAGATCGTCTTCCTGCATCACCTGCATGTTCAGCTGGCGTTGAAGACCAGCACCGGCGGCATCTGCCGCCCCACCCCGTCTCCGATGCCCTGCGCGGGCGGTGGCGGGGACCGGGCACGGGGTTCGAGCACCCTGCACG
>NZ_BAAJYS010000009.1:0-54625 GCF_057543315.1 Acidovorax sp. KPB24-07 | reverse complement strand
ATTGCGCTGGAGGCCGTTTTTGGTGCCAAGCCTTCGGGCTAGGCGCGCCCGGCCTGCAGGAACAACTGGTAAGCCGGGTTCAGCGTTTCTTCCACGTACGGGTAGCCCAGTGTGGCCAGGAAAGCGTCGAACGCCGCCGCATCGCCCGGCGGCACCTGCATGCCCACCAGAATGCGCCCGTAGGCGGCGCCCTGGTTGCGGTAGTGGAACAGGCTGATGTTCCAGCTCGGCTGCATCAGGCTCAGGAACTTGAACAGCGCCCCCGGCCGCTCAGGGAAGACGAAGCGCAGCAGCCGCTCCTCCTGCGCGAGCGCCGAGCGGCCGCCCACCAGGTGGCGCAGGTGCTCCTTGGCCAGTTCGTCATGCGTGAGGTCGAGCGCCTCGAACCCGTGGCGCTGGAAGTTGCGGGCGATCTTTTCCGACTCGCCCTTGCCGTGCGTGGTCAGGCCCACGAACACGTGGGCGCGCGCGGCGTCGCTGATGCGGTAGTTGAACTCGGTCACGTTGCGCGGGCCGCCGGGCAGTTCCCCCACCACCTCGCAGAACCGCTTGAAGCTGCCGCGCTCTTCCGGAATGGTGACCGCCAGCAGGGCTTCGCGTTCCTCGCCCACCTCGGCGCGCTCGGCCACGAAGCGCAGGCGGTCGAAATTCATGTTGGCGCCGCACAGGATGGCCGCGTAGGTCTCGCCCCGCGTCTTGTGCGTATCCACGTACTGCTTGATGGCGGCCACGGCCAGGGCGCCGGCCGGCTCCACGATGCTGCGCGTGTCCACGAAGATGTCCTTGATCGCGGCGCACACGGCGTCGGTGTCCACGGTCATGAATTCGTCCACCAGGCCCTTGGCCACGCGGAAGGTCTCCTCGCCCACCAGCTTGACGGCCGTGCCGTCGGAGAACAGGCCCACGTCGGCCAGTGTGACCCGGCTGCCGGACGCCACGGATTGCGCCATGGCGTCGGAATCGTTCATCTGCACTCCGATCACGCGGATCTCGGGGCGCACTGCCTTGATGTAGTTGGCCACGCCGCTCACCAGCCCGCCGCCGCCGATGGCGACGAACACGGCATCGAGCCGGTTGCTGCCCAGGCTCTGCAGCTGGCGCAGGATTTCCATGGCGATCGTGCCTTGGCCGGCGATCACGTCGGGATCGTCGAAGGGGTGTACGAAGGTCAGGCCCTGGGCCGCCTGCAGCTGTGCCGCGTGCTCATAGGCGTCGGAATAGCTGTCGCCGTGCAGCACGACCTCGCCGCCCAGCGTCCGGACGGCATCCACCTTGAGCTGGGGCGTGGTCGTCGGCATGACGACGACGGCGCGGGTCCCCAGCTTGTGCGCGCTCATCGCCACGCCTTGGGCATGGTTGCCAGCCGAGGCGCAGATCACGCCCTTTTGCAACTGCTCGGGCGACAGGTGCGCCATCTTGTTGTAGGCGCCCCGCAGCTTGAAGCTGAACACCGGCTGCTGGTCCTCACGCTTGAGCAGTACCTGGTTGTGGAGCCGGCGGCTCAGCGCCTTGGCGGGTTCCAGGGCCGATTCGACCGCCACGTCGTAAACGCGGGCCGTGAGGATCTTCTTCAGGTAGTCCAGGGGCGTGAGGTGCTGGGTCATGTCGTGCGGATCGTTGCCGCGCCGGTCGCGGGCAGGGCCGCCATCATAGGCGGTGGCCCGACGCTGCTGCCGTCGTGCGCAGGGCAAAAAAAACGGCCCCGGACTGTGAAGTCCGGGGCCGAATCCATCCTTTGAGGAGATGGAGGAGACAATGGGTGCGAACAAGCCGTTTGGGCTTGCTGTCCACCCTTTCGGGCAGCGCATGGTGCGAAGTGTAGCCCAAACCATGCTGCGTTGCAGCAAAATTGATAGATCATCCCAGGATGGAAACGCGGTTTTTCGCTTTTTTTGATGGAGAAAAACAACATGGAATGCACAGTTACCTGGACGGGCGCCACGGGCACCCGGTCCGGTATGGGATTCATCGCCGAAACCGGCAGCGGCCATGTCCTGGCCATGGACGGCGCGCCCGATGCTGCCAACCCCGCCAACGGGGGGCAGAACCTGGCGCCGCGCCCCATGGAGACAGTCCTGGCCGGCACGGGGGGGTGCACGGCCTACGACGTCGTGCTGATTCTCAAGCGCGGCCGGCACGATGTCCGCGGCTGCAGCGTCAAGCTCACCTCCGAACGCGCGCCGGTCGATCCCAAGGTGTTCACCCGCATCCACATGCAATTCACCGTGACGGGCAAGGCGCTGCCTGCGGCGGCGGTCGAACGTGCGATCGCCATGAGCCACGAAAAATACTGTTCCGCCAGCATCATGCTGGGCAAGATGGCGGAGATCACCACGGGCTTCGACATCGTCGAGGGGTGATCGGCCTGGCGGCGCGCTGACGGCGGCCACTGCACCGAGGGCATTCCTTCAGATGCGGTGCGCCACCGTGGTCATGCACTTGGCGGCGGCCTTCATCAGCAGGCGCACCGGGGCCGGCAACTCCTGGCCGCCCGCGGCCAGGGCGCCGCTCGCGTGCCGCTCTTCGTCGCTCTTCATGCGTGCCACGACCGAGCGGGACGCCAGGTCCTGCGCCGGCAAGCGCTCCAGATGGCTTTGCAGGTGCTGCGCCACCTGCCGCTCGGTTTCCACCACGAACCCCAGGCTCACCCGGTCGCTGACCTGGGCGGCAGTCCATCCGATGGCGAACGCCCCGGCGAACCAGAGCGGATTGAGCAGGCTCGGCCGGTCGCCCAGGGCGTCGAGCCGCTCGCGGGTCCAGGCGAGATGATCCGTTTCCTCTCGCGCCGCCTCCAGCAGGTGGGCGCGCAGGTGCGCATCGCGCGTCACGGCGGCCTGGCCGGTGTAGAGTGCCTGGGCACACACTTCGCCCACGTGGTTCACCCGCATGAGCGCGCCTGCCAAGCGTTTTTCCGCGGGCGAGAGGTTGGCTTCAGAATGGGCGCGTGCCGGTGAGGGCTCCCCTGCCCGGGGCTTGGCGAAGAGGGTGCGCAGTGCGGTATCGACCGCCGTCAGAAGTGGATCCATGGAAAAATCGGGTGAAGTTCGAAAGCGCTACAAAATTTTCGAATGGATACAAAAATGCGAGCATCCTTTGCCCGCTGGGCGCCGCGATAAGTCAGTTCCGTGACGCCCCAAGGGTTGTTGCAACACAGCAACGATTTGGGCCTTTCGGTGCAATTGTGAGGGAATTCCTTTGCGAAACGGACGTGGCTCTGTTGCAATAAGGACAACTTCCCCACCAGGAGGTTGGCCCGGGGATCCGGCGGACTGCGCTTGTGCATCTCAGCCCCCCGAACCGGCGCCCTCGTTTAACCTTGGAGTAACTCGCAATGAAAAAATCCCTGATTGCCCTGGCTGTGCTGGCTGCTTCCGGCGCTGCAATGGCTCAATCTTCCGTCACGATGTTCGGTATCGTTGATGCAGGCGTTGGCCGCATCTCCGCCGACAATTCCGTGACCGGCGTGTACAACAGCGGCAATGCAACCAGCCGTCTGGGTTTCCGCGGCGTTGAAGACCTCGGTGGCGGTCTGAAGGCTGGTTTCTGGCTCGAAGGCGCTATCCAGAACGACACCGGCACCGGTGCTGGCGGCGGCGCTACGGGTCCTGGCTTCGAATTCAAGCGCCGTTCCACGGTCAGCCTGATGGGCAACTTCGGTGAAGTTCGTCTGGGTCGTGAACTGACGGCTGGCTACGACAAGCCCAGCTCGTACGATCCGTTCGGCCAAGTCGGCGTGGGTAACTTCCTGGGCTTCGGCATCGGCGGTCAACCTTTCCGTATCGGCAACGGCGTGAGCTACCGCACCCCTGGCAACCTGGGTGGCTTCTTCGGTACCGTGCACTACGCTTTCGGCGAAACGCCTTCCAACGCTGCCTATGACAAGGCTGGCAACTACCTCGGCCTGGCCGGTGGCTACGAAAACGGTCCTCTGAGCGTGACCCTGGCAGCTGACAAGCTGCGCGGTGCTACGGCTCCTCAAGACGTGACCACGTACTCCATCGCTGGTTCGTACGATCTGGGCGTCGTGAAGCCAATCTTCATCTGGCACCAAGAAAAGAACAACGCTGCTGTGCAAACGAAGTACAGCACGTACCTGATCGGCCTGACCGCTCCTGTCGGTCCTGGCACGGTGAAGGCTTCGTTCGCGAACCTGGACCTGAAGAACAGCAGCGCCGATTCCCGCGTGCTGGCTCTGGGCTACGTGTATGACCTGTCCAAGCGCACCGCTGTGTACGGCACGATCGCTCACATGCAAAACAAGGGCGGCGCAACGCGTGTTCTGGCCAGCAACGGCCTGACCGGCGCTACCGCTCTGCCTGGCGAGAACGTCAACGGCTACCAAGTTGGTATCCGCCACTCCTTCTAATAGGGCGCTGACGCAAGTCAGCGGTTCTTGAGAAGAAAAAAAGCCGCCGACCTTCGGGTCGGCGGCTTTTTGCATTGGTGTCCCCTGTGTCGCGTATGTAACAAAAGACTAGGGAAAACGCCTGTGGGTATGCTGCCATACGCTCTGTTCTGCAAAAACCGGGATTTCTAAAATGAATTTCCCTTATTCCAAGCAGAAAGAGACAACACATGCGTATTTCGTTTGTGACAAAGACCATCGCTGCTGCAGCGCTGGGTGTGGCCTCGCCATTGCTTTTCGCCCAGGCCAATACCAGTAGCGTGCAGCTGTACGGTATTGTGGATATGGCATATCGCCACACGAACAACGAAGGCCCGGCCGGCAGTCCCGGGGGCTCGCTGAACCAGATGGTGGGCGGCGGCATGTCTCAAAGCCGTTGGGGCATCAATGTGACCGAGGACCTGGGCGGTGGTCTGAAGGCCCTGGTCAATCTGGAGAACCGATTCGGGGCAGACACGGGAACCCCGGCGACGCCCTATTTCCAGCAGTCCTGGGTGGGCGTGCAGGGAGGCTTCGGACGGCTGACCATGGGCCGCCAATACAACATCCTGTTCGACCTGGTCACGAGCACCTACGCCTCCTATCCCTACTCCCCCTACATGGACGTGTACAAGCCGGAAATCGGCTTCGCACTGGGCGCGCGGGCCGACAACATGCTCAAGTACATGGCCGAGGTCGGTCCATGGCGGGGCGCATTGCAGTATTCGTTTGATGAGAAGAGCCCCACCGGTGGCAAGACGGCCGGGGGCTACCTGCGCTATGCAGCGGGCGGCCTGGCTGCTGGCCTGGGGTACCAGAACTACGAGTTCGCTTCGGGCAAGAAGGTCGATGCCTGGACCGTCGGTGGCTCCTACCGCCTGGGCGATTGGTACTTCAATGCGGGCTACGGCCAGAACAAGGTGGATGACGGCCTCACGGCGGTCGACCGGGCTGTGCTGGGCGCCATGTGGCAGGGCACGATCAACGGCGGCTTCGGTGGGCCGGCCTTCCTGGCTGCCAACAAGCGCACCATCTACAAGATCGGTGCGGGTTATCAGATCACGCCCCAGTTGAACATCGGTGCGCACTACTTCCGTGCCGAGCAGAAGGGCAGCACGGCGGCCGCCAAGGGCAAGGCGGACTTCTTCACGATGGCCTTCGACTACGCGTTCTCCAAACGCACTGACGCGTACCTCGAACTCGACCACACCAAGCTCAAGGGCGACCAGATCAGCCTGAGCAACGCGGCGGGCCAGGTCAATGGCGCCAAGAGCCGCACGGGCTACACGATCGGCCTGCGTCACCGCTTCTGACGGGCACTGGCTGCGCGCCCAGGCGCTGCCGTTCATCGATGCGAGCACCAGTCTCTTCGAAAGAGGCTGTCTGCACGGAGTGCACACGAAGGGCCGGGTGGCCCGCCAGCGCCGATCCGCGCAGGGCGGGGACTGGCACCTTCCTTGCATGGGTTTCCCGCTCATGCCAGATCCTGGGCCGGCCAGACCCCGGCTTCCAGCGACCTTCCGCATTCCTCAAAAAGGAAGCGGCATGTTCCACGCTTTATCCAAGAGGGTTCCATGAAGCTCATCACTGCCATTGTTTCGGGCGCTGCCGCCTGTGCGATCCTCGCGTCGCCCCTGGCTCATTCCAAGACGTTCAAATGGGCCAGCCAAGGCGAAATCTCCACCTGGGACATCCACTCGCAGAACAATGCCCTGCAGAACGGGCTGCACGCGAACGTGTACGAAACGCTGACGTACTACAACAGCCGCACCTTCGAGATCGAACCCGTGCTGGCGACTGCGTGGCGCGAGGTGAGCCCCACGCAGGTGCGCTTCACGCTGCGGCAGGGCGTCAAGTTCCATGACGGCTCGGCGTTCACGGCCGACGATGCGGTGTATTCGCTCTCCCGGGCCATGGCCAAGACCTCCAACTACACGCCGTTCGTACAAGGTTTCGACCGGATCGTGAAGGTCGATGCCCAGACGTTCGACATCTTCCTCAAGTCGCCCAATCCCGTGCTGCTGCGCCAGCTGACCGAGCTGCGCATCATGAGCAAGGCCTGGGCCGAAAAGAACAAGTCCGTGGAGCCCAAGGACATCAAGGGCACCGACGAGAACTTCGCGCACCGCAATGCCATGGGCACGGGGCCGTACACCCTCGAGTCCTGGCAGCCGGACGTGCGCATGGTGTTCAAGCGCAACCCGAACTGGTGGGGCACGATGGAAGGCAACGTGACGGAGATCATCTACACGCCCATCAAATCCGCGTCCACGCGCGTGGCGGCCCTGCTCTCCGGCGAGGTGGACATGGTGCTCGATCCCTCCCCGCAGGACCTGGCACGGCTGCGCTCCGGCGCCGACCTGAAGGTGGTCGATGGCGTGGAGAACCGCACCATCTTTCTCGGCATGGACCAGTTCCGCGAGGAACTGGTGGGCTCCAGCGTGAAGGGCAAGAACCCGTTCAAGGACGTGCGCGTGCGCCGTGCGCTCTACCAGGCCGTCGATGTGAACACGCTCACCCGCAGCATCATGCGCGGCCTGGGCAAACCGACCGGCACGCTGGTGGCGCCCCAGGTCGCGGGCTGGACCGAAGCGGTAGGCAAGCGCATGCCCTATGACGTCGAGGCCGCGAAGAAGCTCATGGCGGACGCCGGCTACGCCGACGGCTTCGAGGTGGACTTCGCCTGCCCCAACAACCGCTACATCAACGACGAGGCCATCTGCCAGGCCGTGACGGCCATGTGGGCGCGCATCGGCGTGAAAGCCAAGCTGCGCACGCTGCCGCAGGTGACGTACTTTCCGATGATCCAGCGCAGCGAGGCCAGCATCTACATGCTCGGCTGGGGCGTGCCGACGTTCGACTCGCTCTACAGCCTGCAGTCGCTGGTGCGCACCGTCGGCACGGGCGGCGACGGCAACTACAACGTGGGCCGCTACAGCAACGAGCGCATGGACTACCTCGTGGACCGCATCAAGGCGGAGACGGATGCACCGGTGCGCTCGCGCATGCTGACCGAGGCGCTGCAGCTGTCCAACGACACGGTTTCGCACATTCCGCTGTACGACCAGGTCATTCCCTGGGCCATGAAAAAGACGGTGGACGTGGTCCACCGGGCCGACAACCGCGTGGACATGCGCATGGTCAAGATCAATTGATGCACGCGATCCTGCCCAGGCTGCCAACCCGGCCTGGCGCTTGCCCAACTGCCGGCCGGGGGGTATTCGCGGCGATGGCCCATCCCCCTGCTAGCATGCCCGATTCACTCACGGTTCACTGATGCTTGCCTTTATTCTGCGACGCCTGATTCAGGCCGTCATCGTGATGATCGCGGTGGCCTTCATCTCCTTCATGCTGTTCCAGTACGTCGGAGATCCCGTCACCTTCCTGCTCGGCCAGGATGCCACGCCCGAGCAGATCCGTGAGCTGCGCGCGGCGCTCGGTCTGGACAAACCTTTCATCGTGCAGTTCTGGCACTTTCTGGTGAACGCCGCGCAGGGCGAGTTCGGCCTCAGCCTGCGCCAGGGCGCGAAGGTGTCGCGGCTGATCGCCGAGCGCTTTCCCGCCACGCTGGAGTTGGCCCTCGTGGCCGCCGTGCTCGCGCTGCTGATCGGCGTGCCGATGGGCGTGTATGCCGCCCTGCGGCGCGGCAGCTTCGCGAGCCAGCTGTTCATGACGCTGTCCCTGCTCGGCGTGTCGCTGCCCACCTTCCTGATCGGGATCCTGCTGATCCTCGTGTTCGCCGTGCACCTGGGCTGGTTCCCGAGCTTCGGGCGGGCCCGTCACGCAATTGGGCTGGTGGAGCACCGCGCTGCTGACCCCCAAGGGCTGGCACCACATCACGCTGCCGGCGATCACGCTGGCGATCTTCCAGCTCACGCTGATCATGCGGCTCGTGCGCGCCGAGATGCTGGAGGTGCTGCGCACCGACTACATCAAGTTCGCCCGCGCGCGCGGCCTGTCCGACCGGGCGATCCACTTCGGCCATGCCCTCAAGAACACGCTGGTGCCGGTGATGACCATCACCGGCCTGCAGCTGGGCGGCCTCATCGCCTTCGCCATCATCACCGAGACGGTGTTCCAGTGGCCGGGCATGGGCCTGCTGTTCATCCAGGCGGTCACCTTCGCGGACATTCCGGTGATGGCGGCCTACCTGTGCCTGATCGCGCTGATCTTCGTGGTGATCAACCTCGTGGTCGATCTGCTGTATTTCGCCGTCGATCCGCGCCTGCGCGTGGGCAAGGCTGGAGGGCACTGAGACATGGCGCAGGCGCTTCGCTTCAAGGCCGGGGGCCGGGCCTTCGCGCACATCGCGCAGTACCACCCCGAACTCACCGCATTCCGGCGGGACCTGCACGCCCACCCCGAACTCGGCTTCGAGGAGGTGTACACCGGGGCCCGCGTGAAAGAGGCCCTCAAGGTCTGCGGCGTGGACGAGATCCACGACGGCATCGGGCGCACGGGCATCGTCGCCGTCATCCGGGGGCAGGGCCGCGGCAGCCGCAGCATGATCGGCCTGCGTGCCGACATGGACGCGCTGCCGATGACCGAGCAGAACGATTTCGCATGGAAGTCCTGCAAGTCCGGCCTCATGCACGGATGCGGGCACGACGGGCACACCGCCATGCTGATCGGCGCGGCGCGCTACCTGGCCGCCACGCGCCAGTTCGACGGCACCGCCGTGCTGATCTTCCAGCCCGGCGAAGAAGGCTTTGCCGGCGCGCGGGTGATGGTGGAGGACGGCCTGTTCGAACGCTTTCCCGTGCAGTCGGTGTACGCCATGCACAACTGGCCCGCCATGAAGCCCGGCACCATCGGCCTGAACTCGGGCGCGATGATGGCCGCGGCCGACCGCGTGACGATCGAGATCACCGGCCGGGGCGGCCACGGCGCCCATGCCTACCAGACGGTGGACGTGGTGCTGGTGGCGGCGCACATCATCACCGCGGTGCAGGGCATCGTCTCGCGCAACGTGCGCCCCATCGACAGCGCCGTGATCAGCCTGTGCGCGATCCAGGCGGGCGATCTGGGCGCCTTCAGCGTGCTGCCTGGCACGGCCACGCTGGTGGGCACGGTGCGCAGTTTCGATCCGGTGGTGCAGGACATGGTGGAGCGGCGCATCCAGGAGCTGTGCAGCGCCATTGCGCTCGGCTTCGGCGCCACCGCCACGGTGCGCTACGAACGCATCTATCCGGCCACCATCAACACCGAAAGCCATGCGCAGTTCGCGGGCGACGTGGCCGAATCGCTGGTGGGCGGCGAGAACGTGGTGCGCGACATTGACCCCAGCATGGGCGCGGAAGACTTCTCCTTCATGCTGCAGAACAAGCCCGGCGCCTACCTGCGCATCGGCCAGGGCACGGGCCCGGGCAACAGCGCGCTGCACAACAACCGCTACGACTTCAACGACGACATCCTGCCGCTGGGCGCCGCGCTGCATGCCAGCCTGGTCGAGCAGGCCATGCCGCTGGCGAGCGCCTGACGCCCGCATCGGCCCGTGTGCGCACATCCCCCTTTTCTTCCTCAGGAGTCCCCATGAAATTCCAGACAAAAACGGCGTTGGCCCTGGCGATGGTCGCCATGGTGTCCGTCGCAGGGGCGCAGACCATCCGCGTGGCGAACCAGGGCGACGCCCTGTCGATGGACCCGCACTCGCTCAACGAATCGCTGCAGCTGAGCGTGACCGGCAACGTCTACGAGCCGCTCGTGGGGCGCAACAAGGACCTGAGCCTGGCGCCCGCGCTGGCCACCAGCTGGAAGATGACTTCGCCCACGGTCTGGCGCTTCGAACTGCGGCGCGGCGTGCAGTTCCACGACGGCACCCCGTTCACGGCGGACGACGTGCTGTTCTCGCTGGGCCGCACGCAGGTCGAGGGCTCGGACATGAAGAGCTACACGAACGACTTCAAGGAAGTGCGCAAGATCGACGACTACACGGTCGAGATCGAGACCCGCTCGCCCTATCCCATCCTGCCGGACGTGCTCACGCTCGTGTACATGATGAGCAAGAAGTGGTGCGAGACCAACCAGGCCACGACGCCGGTGGACCGCCGCAAGGGCATCGAGAACGCCGCGTCGTTCCGTGCCAATGGCACCGGGCCGTTCCGCGTGCGCGAGCGCCAGCCCAACGTGCGCACGGTGTTCACGCGCAATGGCAGCTACTGGGGCGCCATCGAGAGCAATGCCAGCGAGATCATCTACACGCCGATCGGCAACGACGCCACTCGCGTGGCGGCCCTGCTGTCGGGCGAGGTGGACGTGATGGAGCCCGTGCCGGTGCAGGACATCGAGCGCGTCAACACCAGCCCCAACACCCGCGCCGTGACGGGCCCCGAACTGCGCACCATCTTCCTGGGCATGGACCAAAAGCGCGACGAGCTGCTGTATTCCAGCGTGAAGGGCAAGAACCCCTTCAAGGACAAGCGGGTGCGGCAGGCGTTCTACCAGGCCATCGACATCGAGGGCATCCGCAAGACCGTCATGCGCGGCGCGGCCAACCCGTCCGCCCAGCTCGTCGGCCCCGGCATCAACGGCTTCCAGGCCGACATGAAGCGGCTGCCCTACGACGTGGATGCGGCCAAGAAGCTCATGGCCGAGGCGGGCTACGCCAACGGCTTCGAGCTGACGATGAACTGCCCCAACGACCGCTACGTGAACGACGGCCGCGTGTGCCAGGCGGTGGCGGCCAATCTTGCGCGCATCAACGTCAAGATCAATCTGCAGGCCGAGACCAAGGGCACCTATTTCCCGAAGGTGCTGCGCCGCGACACGAGCTTCTACATGCTGGGCTGGTCGCCCGCCACCTACGATGCGCACAACGCGCTGAACGCCCTCATGACGTGCGTGGACGACAAGGGCGCCGGCCAGTTCAACCTGGGCGCGTACTGCAACCCCAAGGTCGACGAGCTCACCCGGCGGATCCAGGCGGAAACCGACAAGACCCAGCGCAACGCCATGATCCGCGAGGCGTTCGCGATCCACGCCGCCGACATCGGCCACGTGCCGCTGCACCAGCAGGCGCTGGCCTGGGGCGTGAGCAAGAAGGTCAGGCTGGTGCAGATGGCCGACAACTTCATGCCCTTCAAATGGATGAGCATCGTCAAATGAGTGCCGCAGCGGCGTAGCCAACCAAGCAGGGCGCGCCGGCAAGGTGCCCGACCGAGGCGGTGGCCAGCCGGCGCCGCCGCAGTGAGTTTCCTGGGGTTTCCAAACACGATGAAAAAAACGCTCTTCCGATGGTTCGACAGCGATGTCGGCCACAGCTTTCGCACCTCGCCCGTGGCCATCGGCGCGGCGGTGATCGCGCTCATCTGCGTGTTCTGCTCGTTCTTCGCGGGCTGGGTCGCGCCGCACAACCCGTTCGATCTGACCACGCTCGAACTGGGCGATGCGCGGCTGCCGCCGGCCTGGAGCCCTGAAGGATCCACCAAGTACCTGCTGGGCACCGACGACCAGGGCCGCGACATCCTGTCCGCGGTGATCTACGGCGCGCGCATCTCGCTCATCGTGGGCTTCGCCTCGGTGGTGCTGTCGGTGGTGGTCGGCGTGGCGCTCGGGCTGCTGGCGGGCTTTCGCGGCGGCTGGGTGGATGCGGTGCTCATGCGCCTGTGCGACGTGATGCTGTCGTTCCCGGCCATCCTGGTGGCGCTGCTGATCGCCGGCGTGGGCCGCGCGGTGTTTCCCAACGCCCACGAGTCGCTGGCGTTCGGGGTGCTGATCATCTCGATCTCGCTCACCGGCTGGGTGCAATATGCGCGCACCGTGCGCGGCTCCACGCTGGTGGAGCGCAACAAGGAATATGTCCAGGCCGCGCGCGTGACGGGCGTCAACTCGCTGCGCATCATGCGCAAGCACGTGCTGCCCAACGTGATGGGCCCGGTGATGGTGCTGGCCACCATCCAGGTGGCGACGGCCATCATCACCGAGGCGACCTTGTCGTTCCTGGGCGTGGGCGCGCCGCCCACCTCGCCCTCGCTGGGCACGCTGATCCGCATCGGCAACGACTACCTGTTCTCGGGCGAGTGGTGGATCACGGTGTTTCCGGGCGCCATGCTGGTGTTGATCGCCCTGTCGGTGAACCTGCTGGGCGACTGGCTGCGCGACGCGCTCAACCCCCGCCTCCGCTGAAAGCACCCAATGAGCCTTCTCGAAGTCAAGAACCTCGTCGTCGAATTCCCCAGCCGCCGCGGCACCTTGCGCGCGCTGGACGACATCTCCTTTTCCATCGCGCCCGGTGAAATCCTGGGGGTGGTGGGCGAGTCGGGCGCCGGCAAGTCGCTCACGGGCGCGGCCATCATCGGCCTGCTGGAGCCGCCGGGGCGGGTGGCCTCCGGCCAGATCGTGCTGGAGGGCCAGCGCATCGACAACCTGTCGTCGCGCGAGATGCGGCACATCCGCGGCCGGCGCATCGGCGCGATCTTCCAGGACCCGCTGACCTCGCTGAACCCGCTGTACACGGTGGGCCAGCAGCTCGTCGAGACCATCCAGGCCCACCTGCCGGTGAACGCCGCCGAGGCGCGCCGCCGCGCCATCGACCTGCTCAAGGACACGGGCATCCCAGCCGCCGAGCAGCGCGTGGACCATTACCCCCACCAGTTCTCGGGCGGCATGCGCCAGCGCGTGGTGATCGCCCTGGCGCTGGCGGCCGAGCCGCAACTCATCGTGGCGGACGAGCCCACCACGGCGCTGGACGTGTCGATCCAGGCGCAGATCATCCAGCTGCTCAAGAACATCTGCAAATCGCGCGGCGCGGCCGTGATGCTCATCACCCACGACATGGGCGTGATCGCCGAGACCTGCGACCGCGTGGCGGTGCTGTATGCCGGCCGCGTGGCCGAGATCGGCCCCGTGCACGAGGTCATCAACCACCCGGCGCACCCCTACACGGCCGGCCTGATGGCGTCCATCCCCGACATGGAGCAGGAGCGCGAACGCCTGAACCAGATCGACGGCGCCATGCCCCGCCTGAACGCCATTCCCCAGGGCTGCGCCTTCAATCCGCGCTGCCCCCACACCTTCGACCGCTGCAAGGTGGAGCGCCCCGAACTGCTGCAGGCCGGCGCCACGAAAGCCGCCTGCTGGCTGCACGACCTGCCCAAGAAAGCCGCCGCATGAGCGCCCACACTCCCACCCCTTCGGCCAGCGCCAACGCCGCCGCCGGCAAGCCCCTGGTGCAGGCGCACGACCTGGCCAAGACGTTCGATGTGTCCGCCCCCTGGCTCAACCGCGTGCTGGAGCGCAAGCCGCGCACGCTGCTGCACGCCGTCGACGGCGTGAGCTTCGAGATCGAGCGCGGCAAGACGCTGGCGCTCGTGGGCGAATCCGGCTGCGGCAAGAGCACGGTGGCGCGGCTGCTGGTGGGCCTGTACGAGCCCACGCGCGGCGGCCTCACCTTCGACGGGCAGGACGCGCACGCGGCCTTCAAGGGCAAGGACGCCCAGGCCATGCGCCGCCGCATCCAGATGATCTTCCAGGACCCGTATGCCAGCCTCAACCCGCGCTGGCTGGTCGAGGACATCATCGGCGAGCCGCTGCGCGAGCACGGCCTCATCACCGACAAGGCCGAGCTGAAGGCCCGCGTGGGCGAGCTGCTGCAGTCGGTGGGCCTGTCGCCGCTGGACATGGTGAAGTACCCGCACCAGTTCTCGGGCGGCCAGCGCCAGCGCATCTCGATCGCGCGGGCGCTCGCCACCGAGCCGGAATTCCTCGTGTGCGATGAGCCCACGTCGGCGCTCGACGTATCGGTGCAGGCGCAGGTGCTCAACATCATGAAGGACCTGCAGCGCGAGCGGCACCTGACCTACCTGTTCATCTCGCACAACCTCGCGGTGGTGCGCCATGTGAGCGACCAGGTGGGCGTGATGTACCTGGGGCGCCTGGTGGAGCTGGCCGACAAGCGCGAGCTTTTTCGCCACGCCGCGCCACCCCTACACGCGCATGCTGCTGGACGCCATCCCCAAGATGCACGACACCGGCCGCTCGCGCACGCCGGTGCAGGGGGAGGTGCCCAATCCGCTGAACCCGCCGCCCGGCTGCGCGTTCAACCCGCGTTGCCCGCACGCCAACGACCGGTGCCGCACCGAGCGCCCGCAGTTGCTGAACCAGGGCGGCGCCCGCGTGGCCTGCCACGGCATCGAGGAAGGGCGCATTCTGCTGGTGGCGGTGCCCGTTCCCGCCGCGGTTTGATCGAAATCGGGCCGATGCCCTAGTAAGCAATGCCCTGTTAGCTATATTTTCTATAGCAAAAAAGGGACTCGGGTGGATTCGGGTGAGCGGCGGTGGGCGCCACCGCCCATCCCCCGTTCAGTTGAATTTGCCGTTCACGCCGCCCACGCTGTAGCGCCCGGCGCCCAGCAGCACCACGCTCAACGCGCCGAACAGGTACAGGCCCTGCAGTTCCAGCGCCCAGCCGCCCTGTTTGTTGAGCGCGAACAGGTCGGCCATGTGCACGAGGCCGAACGCCACCAGCATGTTGACCACCACGATGGCGGCGCCCGCGCGGGTGGCCAGGCCGACGATCATCAGCACCGGCGCCAGGATTTCGCCGACGAACACCAGGTAGCCCAGGGCGCCCGGCAGGCCGGCTCGCTCCAGCATGCCGCTGATGAAGCCCACCCCGTTCTGCAGCTTGAAGATGCCGTGCAGCAGCACGAGCACGCCGACGGCGACACGCAGGACGAGTTTGCCGGCATCGTCCGATGCGGCGGCGGGGGCGGGGTGGCGGGATGCGTTGTTCATGGGGTTCTCCTCTCCAGGTCAAAAATCGCAGTATGCGGGGACGCGCCCGGGCTGTCAGTGCGTTTTCGCACAACTTTGCGTCCGGGAGATGGCCGTGCATGCGGCCGCGCCCCTTGCCCGGCAGGGGCGGCGTTCGTCACGCGCCGGGGGATGGCGCGGCCAGCTGTTCCCGCAGCGTGGCGAGGATCTCGTCCGAGAGTGCGGGCCGTCCGTCCGCCGTGGCCCGCGCCAGCACGAGCCCGCCCACCATGGTGGCCAGCATGGCCATGGCGCGCGCCCGGCCCTGGGCGCTGGGGGCGCTGTCGGCGGGCGCCAGGCCCTCGATCACCCGGGCGAAGCGGTCGATGTTGCGTTCGATGCCCTGGGCGAACACCTCGGAGAGGCCGCCCCCGGCCCGGGCCGCATCCACCGCCAGCGCCGCCACGGGACAGCCCTCGCCAGGGCGATCGCGGTGCGCCGGGGACAGGTAGCTCGCCACCCGCGATGCCAGGGGGGTGTCACCCTCGCTGCCCTCCAGCGCGGGGATCGACCAGTCGAAGGCCAGCGCGCAGGCCTCGCGCACCAGCGCGTCCTTGGAGGCGAAATGCCGGTACAGGCCGCCGTGCGTCAGCCCCGCATCGCGGGTGATGTCGGCGACGCCCACGCCCGACAGGCCACGCTCCCGGTACAGCCGCGCGGCGGCATCGAGGATGCCCTGCCGGTTTTCTGCCGTTTGGGCCTTGGAGACTTTCATGGGGAAATTCCTTTTTGATTGCGACCGTACGCAAAGAATGGCCATGCATTTATGATGACGGCCGTAATCTTAAATGCGCGGCCGTCCGCGCACATACCAGCGAGGCCCATGATGGCGAATCCCAAGAATGAACCCGAGTTGCCTGCCTTCGAACGGAGCGCCGTGATGCGGCGCGTGGTCGTCACCGGCATGGGGTTGGTGTCCCCGCTGGGCTGCGGCGTGGAGCGGGCCTGGAGCCGGCTGCTGTCGGGCGCTTCGGGCCTTCGGCGCCTGCCGGAATCCACCGTGGAGGGCCTGGCCGCCAAGGTGGGCGGCGTGGTGCGACGACCACGGAAGACCCGGAGGGCGGCTGGGACCCCGGCACGGTGGTGGGCCCGAAGGATGCGCGCAAGATGGACCGCTTCATCCCTTTCGCCCTCGGCGCGGCGCAGCAAGCCCTGGCGCAGGCCGGATGGGCGCCGGCGGATGCCCACGCGGCCCACCGCACGGCCACGGTGATCGCCTCCGGCATCGGCGGCTTCGGCGCCATTGCCGAGGCCGTGCGCACCACCGACACGCGGGGGCCGCAGCGCCTGTCGCCCTTCACCGTGCCATCGTTCCTGGTCAATCTGGCGGCGGGGCACGTGTCGATACGGCATGGCCTGAAAGGGCCCATCGGCGCACCCGTGACGGCCTGCGCCGCCAGCATCCAGGCCATCGGCGACGGCGTGCGCATGATCCGCTGCGGCGAAGCCGACGTGGCCGTGTGCGGCGGCACCGAGGCCGCGATCGACCGCGTCAGCCTGGGCGGTTTCGCCGCGGCCAAGTCCCTGTCCACCGGCTTCGCGGACCACCCTGCCGCCGCATCGCGCCCGTTCGATGCGGCGCGCGACGGCTTCGTGATGGGGGAGGGCGCCGGTGTTCTGGTGCTGGAGGCGCTGGAGCACGCGCTGGCGCGCGGGGCCGTGCCGCTGGCCGAGGTGGTGGGCTACGGCACCTCTGCGGACGCGCACCACATCACCTCGGGCCCGGAAGACGGCGACGGTGCCCTGCGCAGCATGCAGGCGGCGCTGGCGCAGGCCGGGCTGCAGCCGGCGCAGGTGCAGCACCTCAATGCCCATGCCACGTCCACCTATGTCGGCGACCGGGGCGAGCTGGCGGCGATCCGCCGCCTGTTCGGCGAAGGGGCCGCAGTGGCCATTGCCTCCACCAAGGGGGCGACGGGGCATCTGCTGGGGGCGGCGGGCGCCGTGGCATCGGTCTTCACCGTGATGGCGCTGCGCGATCAGGTCGTGCCCGGCACGCTGAACCTGGACCAGCCCGATGACCTCGCCCAAGGGCTGGACATCGTGGCGCACCGGGCGCGCCCGATGGCGCTGGAGCATGCGCTGGTCAACGGCTTCGGCTTCGGCGGTGTCAACGCCTCGCTGGTGTTCCGCCGATGGATATCCTGAAACGCTATAAAAATAATAGCTAAATGCCCTAGTGGATATTGCGCTGGAGGCCTGAAAGCCTCCGCCTCCTGGCGGGCGGGCCGGATCAGGTGTACCGCTTGGCCCGCAGGTTGTCCTTCATCTGCTGCAGGCGGGGCTGCAGGGGTTCGCCGATGCGCAGGGCCACGCAGGTGGCGAGCACGTCGATCACCAGCAGGTGCAGCAGGCGCGACACCATCGGGCTGTAGCGGTCGTAGCCCTCGGGGTGGTCGGCCGCCAGGTGGATGTGGCAGGCCAGGGCCAGGGGCGATCCGCTCGCGGTGATGGCGATGGTGGTGGCGCCGTTCTTGCGCGCGATGTCGGCTGCGTCCATCAGGTCGCGCGTGCGGCCTGAGTTGGAGACGATCACCGCGCAGTCGCCCGGACCGAGTAGGGTGGCGCTCATGACCTGCATGTGGCCGTCGCTCGTGCTGATGCTGGTGATGCCCAGCCGAAAGAACTTGTGCTGCGCGTCCTGCGCGACGATGCCCGAATTGCCGGCGCCGTAGAACTCGATGCGCCGGCCGGTCTGCCAGGTGTCCGCGATGGCCTTGGCGGCGCGTTCGATGGCACCGGTGCTGGCGGCGTTGCGGTATTGCAGGAAAGCGGCTGCGGCGTTGTCCACCACCTTCACCAGCACGTCGCCGGTCTTGTCGTCAGCGTCGACGCTGCGGTGGATGAAGGGCACCCCTTCGCTCACGCTGCCGGCCAGCTTCAGCTTGAAGTCGGCCAGGCCGTCGTAGCCCATGCTGCGGCAAAACCGTACCACGGTGGGTTTGCTCACGCTGGCGCGGGCCGCCAGCTCGCGCACCGGCAGCCGGGCAAAGGCCCGCGCGTCGTCCAGCACGAGCTGGGCCACGCGCTGCTCGGCCGGGGCCAGGGATGGCAGGGATGCGGTGATTCGTTCAAGCATGACTGGGGGCCTTCATGGCCAGACAGCGCGCGCGCTGCAAGCCACCGACGCGGCCTTGACCGTCAGAAGGCCGCGGAGCAGGCCACGCCAGCAGACGCCGTGGAACTGGCTTTGCCAGGCCACGGGCGTCGTCCCCCTCCGGGGGAAGGCGCCGCAGGCGACAAAGGGGGCGACTCAAGTCTCCTCCATCCAGGTGTGGCCGTCGCGCGCCACCATGGCGCTGGCGGCGCTGGGGCCCCAGCTGCCGGCGGAGTAGGGCCGGGGGCCGTCGTCGGAGTCGCGCCAGGCCTGCATGATGGGCTCCACCCACCGCCAGGCGGCTTCCTGCTCGTCGGCCCGCACGAAGAGGTTCAGGCGCCCGCCGATCACGTCCAGCAGCAGGCGTTCGTAGGCGCCCACGCGCTCGGTGCCGAAGCGCTGCTCGAAGTCGAGGTCCAGGTGCACCGGGGCGAGCGCCTGCGCCTCCGACACGCGGGTACCGCGCTTTTCCTGGCCCGCCGCGAACAGGTGCAGCGCCACGCCGTCGCGCGGCTGCAGGTGGATCACCAGTCGGTTGGCCGCGCCCATCGGCGAGCGGTAGATGGGGTGGGGCGTGGGCCGGAAGTTGATGGCGATGTGCGCCTCGTGCGAGGCCAGTCGCTTGCCGGTGCGCACGTAGAAGGGCACGCCGGCCCAGCGCCAGTTGGCGATCTCGGTGCGCAGGGCCACGAAGGTCTCGGTGCGGCTGCCGGGTGCCACGCCGTCCTCGTCGGCGTAGCCCTTCACGCGCTCGCCGCTCAGGCTGCCGGCGGTGTACTGGCCGCGCACCACGTCGCGTGCCAGGGTGGCGGGCGTCCAGGGGACCAGCGAGCGCAGCACCTTGAGCTTTTCGTCGCGGATGGCATCGGCATGGGCGTTGATGGGCGGCTCCATGCCGATCGCGCACAGCAGCTGCAGCGCGTGGTTCTGCACCATGTCGCGCAGGGCGCCCGTGCCGTCGTAGAACGCGCCGCGCTTTTCCACGCCCAGCTTCTCGGCCATGGTGATCTCGATGCTGGCGACGGTCTCGCGGCGCCACAGGGGCTCGAAGAGCGCATTGCCGAAGCGCAGCGCCAGCAGGTTCTGCACCGACGGCTTGCCCAGGTAGTGGTCGATGCGGAAGATCTGCCACTCGTTGAACACCGTGCGCACCGCCGCGTTGATGGCGCGGTTGGATTCGAGGTCGTGGCCCAGCGGCTTTTCCAGCACCACGCGCGTGTTCGGGGTGGCCAGCCCGGCGGCGCCGAGCTGCTCGCAGGCGGTGGTGAACAGGCCCGGGGCGGTGGCCAGGTACATCACCACGGTGTCGGCCTGCCGCTCGCCCAGCCGCTCGGCCAGCCGGGCGTAGTCCTCGGGCTTGGACAGGTCCATGCGCTGGTACTGCAGCAAGGCCGCGAACTGCTGGAACTCCTCCGCGCTCGGGCGCTTGTCGTCCACCACAGCGGCGAAACGGCTGGCGATCAGTTCACGGTAGGCGGCGTCGGTCAGGTCGTCCCGCGCCACGCCGATGATGCGGCCGCCCGCGGGCAGCGAGCCGTGGCGGAACGCCTGGAAAAGGGCCGGCAGCAGCTTGCGCCATGCCAGATCGCCCGTGCCGCCGAACAGAACCAGATCGAAACTCATCGTTGTCGCGTCCCAGAAAATTGGTAATTAAGCTGCCGGGCATGTTACCGAGTTTCATGATGAGGCGGCGACTGACAGGAACCCGGGTTACCGCGCAATACACTCTGCGGTTGCCGTGCCGACGGGGCCCGCCCGAGCGCCCCCGCACGCCACCTCACGGGAGCATTGCATGAACCAACTCGACGCCCTCAAACAGGTCACCACCGTGGTGGCCGACACGGGCGACTTCCGCCAACTGAGCGCCTACCAGCCGCAGGATGCGACGACCAACCCCTCGCTGATCCTCAAGGCGGTGCAAAAGCCCGACTACGCCCCCCTGCTGCAAGAGGCCGTGATCCGCTGGAAGGGCCATCCGGTGGAAGAAATCATGGACCGGCTGATCGTGCGGTTCGGCTGCGAAATCCTCTCCCTCATTCCCGGCCGCGTCTCCACCGAAGTGGATGCGCGCCTGTCGTTCGACACCATGGCCACCGTCACGCGGGGCGAACGCATCATCGAGCTGTACCAGGCCGAGGGCGTGGACACCGCCCGCGTGCTCATCAAGATCGCCGCCACCTGGGAGGGCATCGAAGCCGCCCGCATCCTGGAAGAGCGCGGCATCCACACCAACCTCACGCTGCTGTTCTCGCCCGTGCAGGCCGTGGCCTGTGGCCGCGCCAAGGTGCAATTGATCTCGCCCTTCGTCGGCCGCATCTACGACTGGTACAAGAAGCAGGCCGGCGCCCAGTGGGACGAGGCGGCCATGGCCGGCGCCAATGACCCTGGCGTGCAGTCGGTGCGCCAGATCTACCAGTACTACAAGCACTTCGGCATCGCCACCGAGGTCATGGGAGCGAGCTTTCGCAACGTGGGGCAGATCACCGCGCTGGCCGGCTGCGACCTGCTGACCATCGCCCCCGACCTGCTCGCGCAGCTGGCGGCCAGCGATGCGCCGCTGACCCGGGCACTTGACCCCGAGGCCGCGCGCGCGCTGGACCTGCCGGCCGTCGAATACGACGAGCCCGCTTTCCGCTACGCGTTCAATGCCGACGCCATGGCGACCGAGAAGCTCGCCGAAGGCATCCGCGCCTTCGCGGCCGATGCGGCCAAGCTCGAACACATGATGCAGGCCGCCTGACCCATGACCATGCCCCAACGCATCCGCTGCGACCACACCACCGCCTGGGCGGCGCTGCAGGCCCGCTACGACGACAACGGCCGCACCTTCGACGTGCGCCAGGCGTTCGCCACCGACCCGCTGCGCTTCGAGGACTTCAGCCAGGAGGCGCCGCACCTGTTCGCCGACCTGTCCAAGAACCGCATCGACCGGCCGACCGAGGCGCTGCTCATGCAGCTGGCGCGCGAATGCGGTCTGGAGGCCTATCGCGACGCCATGTTCGCCGGCGAGGCGATCAACCACACCGAGCAGCGCGCGGTGATGCACTGGCTGTTGCGAAATCCGGCCGATGCCCTAGAAAACCATGCCCTTGGTGCTACTGATTTCGTAGCAAACAGCCTGCGCGACGTGCACACCACGCTCGACGCGATGCTGGCGCTGGCCGAGCGCGTGCGTGCCGACACCGCCATCACCGACATCGTGAACATCGGCATCGGCGGGTCGGACCTCGGGCCTTCCATGGTGGTGAAGGCGCTGGACGACCTGCGCCAGAGCGACAAGCGCCTGCACTTCGTCTCCAACGTCGACGGGCAGGAACTGGGCACGCTGCTGCACACCCTGCGGCCCGAGAGCACGCTGTTCCTCATCGCCTCCAAGACGTTCACCACCGCCGAGACCATGTCCAACGCCCATGCGGCGCGCGACTGGTTCCTGTCGCACGGCGGCAGTCCGCGGCAGGCCGGGCGCGTGTCGGTGTCGCGCCATTTCGTCGCGCTGACGACCAACGTCGAAGCCGCGGCGGAGTTCGGCATCGACACCACGCTCGGCTTCTGGGACTGGGTGGGTGGGCGCTATTCGCTGTGGTCGGCCATCGGCCTGCCGATCGCCATCGCCATCGGCGCGGCGCATTTCCGCGACCTGCTGGCCGGCGCCCACGCGATGGACGAGCACTTTCGCCACGCGCCGCTGGAGCGCAACCTGCCGGTGCGCCTCGGCCTGCTGGACGTGTGGTACCGCAACTTCCACCGGTTCGCCAGCCGCTGCGTGGCGCCCTACAGCCACGGCCTTCGCCGGCTGCCGGCCTACCTGCAGCAGCTGGAGATGGAGAGCAACGGCAAGGGCGTGGACTGGGAAGGCCGGCCGCTGGCGGTGCAGACCTCGCCCGTGGTGTGGGGAGAACCCGGCACCAACGGCCAGCACGCGTTCTTCCAGATGGTCCACCAGGGGCCCGACGTGATTCCGGTGGAGTTCATCGCGCTGCGCAAGGGCGCGCGCGACCTGCCGCACCACCATTCGCGCCTCGTGGCCAACGCCCTGGCCCAGGCCAAGGCGCTGATGCTGGGCCGGCCGCAGGAGTCCGGGCACCTGCACTTCACCGGCAACCGCCCCAGCACGTTCCTGGTGCTGGACCAGTTGGCACCCGCATCGCTGGGCGCGCTCATCGCGCTCTACGAGCACCGCGTGTTCGTGAGTGGCGCGGTCTGGGGCATCAACAGCTTCGACCAGTGGGGGGTGGAACTGGGCAAGGTGCTGGCCCGGGAGCTGGAGCCCCGCCTGTCCTCGGGAGACACCGACGGGCTGGACGCTTCGACCGCCGGCCTGTTGCGCCAACTGCGTTGACCTGAACGGCCGGCGCTGCGCGGTTGCTGCCGGCGCTGCCATCCACCGCGCCTCCCCCTATCCCCGCAAGTTGCAAGACCGGCGGGGATTTTTCGTGGGCGAACGGCGGGGCAGGCGCCTGGCCGGCGGTTGCGCACCATGCCGGGAATGCCGCGCCGGGATGTCGCCCGATTGCAACAAATGGCTTACGAATAGGCGATCGATTTTTAAAATGGGAATCGTTATCAATACTATTTATATTTGCCATGAAATTCATTGATCTGCGGGGCCCTGCCTGCGTGGCCGCCGCCCTGGGGTTGGTGCCTTGGGCGCATGCACAGGGCGTGGGCGCCACGCTGTCCGAAGTGCGGGTGGATGCCAACGCAGAAAAGGAATCCGCCACCGGCCCCGTGGTGGGCTACCGCGCCCGCAGCGCCACCACGGCCACCAAGACCGACACGCCGCTCAGCGAAACGCCGCAATCGGTCACCGTCATCACGCGCGACCAGATGGTCGACCAGGGCGCGACGACCTTCCAGGGCGCGCTGCTCTATGCGGCGGGCGTGCGCAGCGATGCCTATGGTCTGGACAGCCGCTCCGACAGCGTGCGCGTGCGCGGCAGCTACCCGGACATCTACCTCGATGGCTTGCGCCAGAGCTACAACTACTACACCAGCACCACGCCCGCGGAGCTGTACACGCTGGAGCGCCTGGAGGTGCTGCGCGGTCCTTCGGGCATGCTGTTCGGCACCGGCACCGTGGCGGGCGTGGTCAACATGGTGAGCAAGCGCCCGCTGCAGGAAGCGCAGCGCGAAGTGGGCGTGCAGATCGGCAGCTGGAACCGCAAGCAGCTGCAGGCCGACCTGACCGGCCCGCTCACGGCCGATGGCCAATGGTCGTACCGCCTCGTGGCGCTGGCCCGCGACGCCGACACGCAGGTGGACCACGTGCCCGACGACCGCCGCCTGATCGCGCCGTCGCTGATGTGGCGGCCCAATGCGGCGACGTCGCTGCTGCTCCAGGCGCACTGGCAGCAGGACCGCTCGGGCAGCACGTCGCAGTTCCTGCCCTGGTCGGGCACCTTGCTTCCCAATCCCAACGGGCAGCTGCCCACCAGCCGGTTCATCGGCGAGCCGGGCGACTACTACGACACCGATCGGCAATCCATCGGCTACCAGTTCGAACACCGTTTCAACGATGCCTGGACGGCGCGCCAGAACCTGCGCTGGGCCCGCAACGAGAACCGGGGCGGCTACCACTATGCGGACTTCTTCACCGATCCGGGCGGGTGGGGCGCCGACCCGGTCAACCAGCGCCTGATCGGCCGGCTGTATGGGCAGAACGTGACCCGCACGCGCATGGCCGCGGTCGACACCAACCTGCTGGGCCGGCTCACCACGGGCGCCGTGCAGCACCAGTTGTTGCTGGGCCTCGACTGGAATCGCCAGTCGGAGGACAAGGCGGAATCCGGCGATGCCTACGATTCGCCCATCGACGCGTTCGCGCCGGTGTACAGCGGGCGAACCGACCGGCCGCTCACCGCGCAGCCCCGGAACGTGCAGCGCCAGACCGGCATTTATGTGCAGGACCAGATGAAGTGGGACCGGTGGATCTTCATCGCCGGCCTGCGCCATGACCGCGTGGCGAATGCCCTGGCCGGCTCGGCCGATGACCGCACCAGCGACACCACCAAGCGCCTGGGCGTGATGTACCAACTGGCCGGCGGCTGGACGCCGTACATCAGCTATGCGGAGTCGTTCAGCCCGGTAAGCGGCACCAACACCTCGGGGGCCCGCTTCAAGCCGCTGCAAGGCGAGCAGATCGAAGTGGGGGTGAAGTACCTGCCCGAAGGCGGCGCGACCTCGTTCACCGCCTCGGTGTACGACCTGAAGGAAAAGAACCAGAAGGTCACCGATCCGACCAATCCGATGAACACGCTGCAGGCCGGCCAGACCCGCAACAAGGGGCTGGAGCTGGAACTGAAGACCCGCGTGACCACCGCGTTCGATCTGATCGCCCACTACAACTACACCGATGTGGATCCGACCCTGGAAGGACTGCCCCGCAACCAGGCGGCCGTGTGGGGGCTGTATCGATTTTCCGTCGCGGGGATTCGCGGCTTCTCGGCCGGGGCCGGGGTGCGGTATCTCTCCGCGTTCCGCGATGGTTCCGGCCCGCGCGTTCCATCGTCGCTCGTCGGAGATGCGTTGCTGGCCTATGACAGCCAGGCATGGCGCTACGCGCTCAACATCAACAACGTGGCCGACAAGCAGTACATGAGCACCTGCCTGTCGCGCGGCGATTGCTGGTGGGCGCCCCGGCGCAACGTGGTGCTGAGCGCGACCTACCGTTTCTGAGCGGCCCCTCGATCCTGCGGGCCGTACCCACGGCCCCGCCAAAGAAAAACCCCGCAGGCCTTGCAGCCTGCGGGGTTTTTTGATGGAGCAGCCGGGCGGGAGTGCATCCCGTCCGGTGCGGCTGGCAATTACATGCCCATGCCGCCCATGCCACCCATGCCGCCCATGTCGGGCATGCCGCCGCCGGCCGGTGCGTCGTCCTTGGGGGCTTCAGCGATCATGCATTCCGTCGTCAGCAGCAGGGAGGCCACGGACGCGGCGTTCTGCAGGGCCGTGCGGGTGACCTTCGTGGGGTCCAGAATGCCCAGTTCCAGCATGTCGCCATACGTGTCGTTGGCGGCATTGAAACCGTAGTTGCCCTTGCCGGCCAGCACGGCGTTCACCACGACCGAGGCTTCGCCGCCGGCGTTGTTCACGATTTCGCGCAGGGGGGCTTCGATGGCCTTCAGCACCAGCTTGATACCGGCGTCCTGATCGGCGTTGTCGCCCTTGATCGAGTTGCCCACGGCTTGCTTGGCGCGCAGCAGTGCCACGCCGCCACCAGCCACAACGCCTTCTTCCACCGCTGCGCGCGTGGCGTGCAGGGCGTCTTCCACGCGGGCCTTCTTTTCCTTCATTTCGACTTCGGTGGCAGCGCCGACCTTGATCACCGCCACACCGCCAGCCAGCTTGGCCACGCGCTCTTGCAGCTTTTCGCGGTCGTAGTCGGAAGTGGCTTCCTCGATCTGCACGCGCACTTGCTTGACGCGGGCTTCGATGTCTTCAGCGGCGCCGGCGCCGTCGATGATGATCGTGTTTTCCTTGCCCACTTCGATGCGCTTGGCTTGGCCCAGGTCAGCCAGGGTGACCTTCTCGAGCGTCAGGCCCACTTCTTCGGCGATGACCTTGCCGCCCGTCAGGATGGCGATGTCTTCCAGCATGGCCTTGCGGCGGTCGCCGAAGCCAGGGGCCTTCACTGCCACGACCTTCAGGATGCCGCGGATCGTGTTGACCACCAGCGTCGCCAGGGCTTCGCCTTCGACTTCTTCGGCAATGATCAGCAGCGGACGGCCGGCCTTGGCGACTTGCTCCAGCGTGGGCAGCAGGTCACGGATGTTGCTGATCTTCTTGTCGAACAGCAGCACAAAGGGGTTGTCCAGAATCGCGGATTGCTTTTCGGGGTTGTTGATGAAGTAGGGCGACAGGTAGCCGCGGTCGAACTGCATGCCTTCCACGACGTCCAGTTCGGACTCGAGGGACTTGCCGTCTTCCACGGTGATCACGCCTTCCTTGCCGACCTTGTCCATGGCGTCAGCGATCAGCTTGCCGATGGTTTCGTCGGAATTGGCGGAGATCGAACCCACCTGGGCGATTTCCTTGGAGGTCGTGGTGGCCTTGGAAGCCTTCTTCAGCTCTTCCACCAGGGCCGTCACAGCCTTGTCGATGCCGCGCTTGAGGTCCATGGGGTTGATGCCCGCGGCCACGTACTTGAAGCCTTCACGCACGATGGCCTGTGCCAGCACGGTGGCGGTCGTGGTGCCGTCACCGGCGTTGTCGGACGTCTTGGAAGCCACTTCCTTCACGAGCTGGGCGCCCATGTTCTGCAGCTTGTCCTTGAGTTCGATTTCCTTGGCCACGGACACACCGTCCTTGGTCACGGTGGGGGCGCCGAACGAGCGCTCCAGCACCACGTTGCGACCCTTGGGGCCCAGGGTGACCTTGACCGCATTGGCCAGGATGTTCACGCCTTCGACCATGCGGGCGCGGGCTTCGCCGCCGAAAACTACGTCTTTTGCTGCCATTTGATTTCTCCGGATTCAGTAAACAGGATGTTCGGGAAAAGGGCCGAAAGGCTTACTTCTCGACGACTGCGAACAGGTCGTCTTCCTTCATCACCAGCAACTCGTCGCCGTTGACCTTGACGGTCTGGCCAGAGTACTTGCCGAACAGAACGCGGTCGCCGACCTTCACGTTCAGGGCGATCAGCTCGCCCTTGTCGTTCTTCTTGCCGGGACCGACGGCCAGCACTTCACCTTGATCGGGCTTTTCAGCGGCGTTGTCGGGGATCACGATGCCGGAAGCGGTCGTGGTTTCGCTTTCAATGCGCTTGACGATCACGCGATCGTGCAGGGGGCGAAGGTTCATTGCATCTCTCCTGGTTCAAAAAAGGATTGCGACATCAACAACACGCCCGCAGGGTGCGGGCGCTTTCTGACTTCAGCGGCTTGGCGCCAGCGTTGCTAGCACTCGGTCGCGTCGAGTGCTAATGATACGGGCATTCTTTCGCATTTCAAGAGGGGGACTGGCAGTGGGAGTGCGGCGCGCCCACAGGAAGGACGGCGGCTGAGGGATGGATGAGGCGTGCACCTACAATACCGACCTCCTTGAGGCCGGAGGTGATTCGGCGCCCGCAGTCCGCTTGGTCCCCAAGCAGGGATGGGCGCTGTTCCCGGCGGTGCTCTCAATCAAACGCCCGATGCGGGTCAGATCCATAGATTCGGGAGTCCAATGGCGTCTTTGCAAGCAACCACCGCGCTGATGGGCATCGGCCTGGCGGTGCTGATCCTTTACCTGATCCGCAGGGATCACCTGTATCTGATGCACGGCCTGTTCTGGGTGGTGGTGGCTGGGGCCGCTGCCTTGCTGGGGGCCTGGCCGGGACTGATCGATCGTCTGGCCAAGCTGCTGGGCATCAGCTATCCCCCCTGCGCTGCTGCTGCTGCTGGCCAGCATGGTGCTGCTGGTGAAGTCGTTGCACACCGACATGGTGAACACCCGCATCGAGAGGGATGTCCGCCGTCTGAACCAGCGGCTGGCCCTGTTGCAGGCCGACAATGAAAGCCTGCGCGCGCGCGTGATGGGCGATGGAACGCAGCCATGACCTTGGCGCAGCCGTTGTTGCCGGTCATCCTGTGCGGCGGGTCGGGCACGCGTTTGTGGCCCCTGTCGCGGGAGGCCTATCCCAAGCAGTTTCTGGCGTTGGCCGGTCCCCGCACCATGCTCCAGGACACGGCACTGAGGCTGCAGGGGTGGGCGCCGGAGATCGGCGTCGCGCCCGATCCCATCCTGGTCTGCAACACCGAGCACCGGTTCATCGCGGCCAGCCAGTTGCTGGCAGTCGGCATCCGGACGGCACGCGTACTCCTGGAGCCCGAGGGGCGCAACACCGCGCCCGCACTGACGCTGGCCGCCTTGCAGGCATGCGCTGGAGGCGATGATCCGATCATGCTGGCCATGCCGGCCGATCACGTGGTGAAGGATTTGCCCGCGTTTCACGCCGCGGTCCGGCGGGCCCATTCCATGGCCCTGTCGGGCGGACTGGTGACGTTCGGCGTCGTGCCGGACCGGCCGGAAACCGGCTACGGCTACATCCAGTGCCATGCGGCGGGCCCGGAGGGTGCGGGCATCCACCGCATTGCCAGCTTTGCCGAGAAGCCCGATGCCGCGACCGCGCAGCGCTATCTCGATGCGGGTGATTATTTCTGGAACAGCGGCCTTTTCATGGTGCGCGCCAGCCAGTGGTTGGCCGCTCTGCGTGCTTGCCGCCCCGACATCCTCCAGGCCTGCGAGGCCGCGATGGCGGGGGCGCAGCGTGATCTCGACTTCATCCGGCCTGACGCGGCCGCCTTCCAGGCCTGCCCTTCGGATTCCATCGACTATGCCGTGATGGAACGGTTGCCGCTGATGCCGGAGATCGGCATCCCCACGTTCGCGGTCGCGCTGCAGGCCGGCTGGTCCGACCTGGGTGCCTGGGATGCCCTGTGGGGCGTGCTGCCGCGCGACGGCCAAGGCAACGCCACCGTGGGCGATGCCCTGCTGGAAGACAGCCAGGACACCCTGTTGATGTCCACCCACCGGCTCGTGGCCGGCGTGGGGCTCGACCACATCGTGGTCGTCGAAACACCCGATGCGGTCCTGGTGGCCGACAAGCGCCGCACCCAGGACGTCAAGAGGATCGTGGCCCGGCTGAAGCAGCTGGGGCACGCGCTGGCCCACCATCACCGGAAGGTGCACCGGCCATGGGGCTGGTACGACGCTGTCGACAGCGGCGAACGCTTCCAGGTCAAGCGCATCGTGGTGAACCCGGGCGCGCGCCTGAGCATGCAGATGCACTACCACCGCGCTGAGCATTGGGTGGTGGTGCGGGGGACCGCTGAAATCACCAATGGCGACGACACCTATCTGCTGGCACAGAACGAGTCCACGTTCATTCCGGTGGGCCGCCGCCATCGGCTGGCCAATCCGGGCAAGACGCCTCTCGAAATCATCGAGGTTCAATCGGGCGACTATCTGGGTGAGGACGACATCGTCCGGTTCGACGACATCTACGGGCGCTCTACCGGTGCCGAAGGCGTTTCATGATGGATTGGATTGCCTTCGCGACCGGCGTGACGATTGCCAGGCCCGCGCGCACGCATTTCCCGGCGTGCGAGCAGTGCGGCACCTGCACTTGACCCTCCCCATTCTTCCAACATAAAAACATGAATCTAGAACAAGCAAGGATTGCCGTGATCGGGCTCGGCTACGTGGGCCTGCCCTTGGCGGTGGAGTTCGGCCGCCAGCGGCCGGTCATCGGCTTTGACATCAATGCCGCACGCATCGCCGAGTTGCAATCGGGCGAGGACGGCACGCTGGAAGTGACCCCGGAAAACCTGCAAGCCGCCAGCCACCTGCAATACAGCGCCAACCCGGAGGACCTGCGCGATTGCAAGGTCTTCATAGTGACGGTGCCCACCCCGGTGGACAAGGCCAACCGCCCCGACATGACGCCCCTGGTCAAGGCGAGTGAAACGGTGGGCAGGGTCATGCCGGACGGCGCCGTGGTCATCTACGAATCCACCGTGTACCCTGGCGCGACCGAAGAAGTGTGCGTGCCGGTGCTCGAACGGCTCAGCGGCAAGACCTTCAACACGGACTTCTTCTGCGGCTACAGCCCGGAGCGCATCAATCCGGGCGACCGGGTCAACACCCTCACGAAGATCAAGAAGATCACCAGCGGCAGCACCCCCGAAGTGGCCGACGCGGTGGATGCGCTGTACGGCAGCATCATCACGGCCGGCACCCACAAGGCCAGCAGCCTGAAAGTGGCCGAAGCGGCCAAGGTCATCGAAAACACCCAGCGCGACTTGAACATCGCCTTGGTGAACGAGCTGTCCGTCATCTTCGAGCGGCTGGGCATCGACACCCTCGACGTGCTGGAGGCTGCGGGCAGCAAGTGGAACTTCCTGCCCTTCCGGCCGGGACTGGTGGGCGGCCACTGCATCGGTGTGGACCCCTATTACCTGACCCACAAGGCCGAGGAAGTGGGCTATCACCCGCAGGTCATCCTGGCCGGGCGGCGCATCAACGACAACATGGCGCGCTACGTGGCGCGCAACACCATTCGTCTCATGCTCAAGAACGGCATGGACGTGCCCCGTTGCCGCATCGGCATCCTGGGCATCACGTTCAAGGAAAACTGCCCGGACATCCGCAACAGCAAGGTCGTGGACATGGTGCGCGAGTTCCTGGCGTGGGGCGCGGACGTGGTGATCGCCGATCCCTGGGCCAGCGCACAAGAGGTGGACCACGAGTACGGCCTGGCGTTGGGTCGTGTCGATGCCGACCATCCGGTCGATGCCCTGGTGGTGGCGGTCGGCCATAACGAATACCGGCAGGCCACGCCCGCGGAGCTTCGCACGTACTGCCGTGGCGCACAGCCTGTCCTGGCCGACGTCAAAAGCCTCTACCACCGCGAGCGGGCTGCCGAAGCCGGCTTCACCGTTTTTCGCCTCTAATTCTCCCCTTCGGATCCGCCATGAAAAACTTCGCCCTCATCGGCGCCGCCGGCTACATCGCGCCGCGCCACATGCGTGCCATCAAGGACACCGGCAACCATCTGGCCGTGGCTTACGACATCAACGATTCGGTCGGCATCATCGACAGTATTTCGCCGCAGAGCGACTTCTTTACCGAGTTCGAACGGTTTGCGGAGCATGCGCACCAGCTCAAGCGCGATCCAGCCACCGCACTTGACTACGTGTCGATCTGCTCGCCCAACTACCTGCACCATGCCCACATCGCTGCTGGCCTGCGCCTGGGATGTGATGTGATCTGCGAAAAACCGCTCGTTCCCACGCCGCAATTGATGGACGAACTGGCGCGCATCGAACAGGAAACGGGCCGGCGGGTATTCAACATTCTCCAGTTGCGCCACCATGAAGCGATCCTGAAGCTGCGCGACAAAGTGGCTGCGGCACCCAAGGACACCAAGTTCGATGTCGAACTGACCTACATCACATCGCGCGGCAAGTGGTACCTGGAGAGCTGGAAGGGCGACCCGCGCAAATCGTTTGGCGTGGCCACCAACATCGGCGTGCATTTCTTCGACATGCTGCACTTCATCTTCGGCAAGCTTCAGGACAATCGCATCCACCTGAGCGAGGAAACGAAGGCCGCCGGCTATCTGGAATACGAACGCGCCCGGGTGCGATGGTTTTTGTCCATCGATGCCAGCGATCTACCGGAAGAAGTCAAAGGCAAGAAGCCCACGTACCGGAACATCGATGTCAGCGGTGAGCAACTCGAGTTTTCCGAAGGCTTCACCGATCTGCACACTACCAGTTACCGCGAAATCCTGGCGGGCCGAGGGTACGGCTTGGCGGATGCGCGGCATTGCATCGAAACGGTGGACGTGATTCGCAGCGCGTCCATTGCGGCCGATGGGGATGAGCGTGTGCATCCCTTCGTGCGCAACAAGGGGTATTGAGAGCATGCAAGCTTCTGGTTTGAAGCCGCTTTCCCAGTTCGAATTGCTGGTCGGGGATGTGCGGGGCGCGCTCAAGCTTTGGCGCTTCTGGCTGCATCTGGGATTGGAAGACATCCTCAAGCAGTACCGCCGCTCGTTTCTCGGACCCGTGTGGATATCGATCAACACGGCTATTTTCATCGGCGCATTCGGCTTGATCGGATCGCAGGTCTTCAAGATAGATATCCAGACGTACCTGCCATTCTTCTGTGTCAGCCATGTTCTGTTTTTGTTTATCTCACAGTGCATTTCCGACAGTTGCCAGACGTTTATTGGCTCCAGCGCATTCCTGAAACAAACACCTTATCCCAAGACTGCATTCGGTTTGCGAGTCATATGGCGCAACCTGTTGATGATGGGGCACAACATTCCGATTGCCTTGATCGTTCTTCTGGCGTTTGGGCGCCTGGATGATGTGAGGCCCATCCCATTTTTGTTTGGGCTCGCATTCACGGTGTTGTGCGCGGTACTCGTTTCCTGCATCCTGGGTGCCCTGTGCGCGCGTTTTCGCGACATACCCATGATTGTCACGAGCTTGATGCAGATTGCGATGTTTCTCACGCCGGTCATGTGGCAGGCATCGCAACTCAGTGAGCGGGCCCAATTGATCGTGCACGTCAATCCTTTGGCTGCGTTTCTTGACTTGGTGAGGGCCCCCGTTTTGGGCGAATCCGTCAATCCCTACAGCTATCTGATGGCCGGTGCCACCTTTCTCGCATTGCTGTTGGCATTTTTCACCGTGTTTTTGCAGAGCCGTCGCAGGCTTGTGTATTGGCTCTGATCATGGCAAGCATCGAACTGGAGCGAGTCAATGTCGACTTCCCGCTGTTTTCATCACGCTCACGCGGATTGCTGAACACTCTGCTCGGGAAGGCACAAGGGCACCGGGGACGAATCGAAGACATCGGGCATGGCGCAATCGCAGTGCGTGCATTGCGAGACATCACGCTGTCTCTCAAGGATGGGGATCGGATGGGCCTGATCGGCCGTAACGGGGCTGGCAAGTCCACCATGCTGCGGGTGCTGTCCAGCGTGTATGAACCCACCGCTGGCGTGATGAGGGCGGATGGCCACATCTCTTCCCTGATTGACCTGATGTTGGGCATGGATCCCGATGCCAGTGGCTACGAGTTCATTGCCACACGGTGCGTCGTGATGGGAATTGGAAGCAAAGAAGCCAAGGACCTGGTCCCCGATATAGAGGAGTTCACCGAACTGGGCGACTACCTGCATCTGCCCGTGCGAACGTACTCTTCCGGAATGATGCTCCGTCTCGCCTTCGCAGTGTCGACAGCCGTCGCGCCCGATATCTTACTGATGGACGAGATGATTGGGGTGGGCGACGCGCAATTCATTGATAAGGCACGTATTCGGCTGGAAAACATGATGAGCAAGGTCAAGATCCTGGTACTTGCTTCACACAACGACTCGATCTTGAAAACGTTCTGCAATACAGGGATATGGCTCAACGAGGGCCAGATCCGCATGCAGGGAAGTATCGAAGACTGTCTGGCTGCCTATCACGGCAACTAGCTTCATTATTATTTTGGGCAGCATGAGCGAAACATCCTATACCGCACACCCGACGTCGATCGTCGATGCAGGGGCGCAAATTGGCGCGGGGACCCGCATCTGGCACTGGGTGCATATCTCAGCGGGGGCGCGGATTGGCCTTTCTTGCTCTTTCGGGCAGAACGTCTATGTCGGCAACGACGTGATGATCGGCAACAACGTCAAGGTTCAGAACAATGTCAGTGTCTACGATGCGGTCACGCTGGAAGACGATGTTTTCTGCGGGCCCAGCGTTGTTTTCACCAATGTGTACAACCCTCGCAGCAGCGTCGTGCGTAAAAACGAGTACAGGCGAACCCGGGTTTGCAAGGGGGCCACGCTCGGTGCCAATGCAACCGTGGTCTGTGGCACCACCATTGGTGCCCACGCATTCGTCGGCGCTGGTGCGGTGATCACACGCGACGTCAAGGCCTATGCACTGGTTGCAGGCGTGCCTGCTCGGCAAATCGGATGGATGAGCGAACACGGGGAGCGTCTCGATCTTCCCTTGACTGGAGACGCGCAAGCACATTGTCCGCAAACCGGTCATTTATATCGTTTGATCGATGGTGAGCTGCAGCGAGCTTGATCCCCACCCATCGCATGGAGTTGTAATGGAATTCACCGATCTAAGAGCGCAATACCGTCGGCTCAAGTCTGATATCGACGTGCGCATTCAGAAAGTACTGGATCATGGCCAGTACATCCTGGGCCCGGAAGTGCATGAACTGGAAGAGCAATTGGCGACATACACCGGAGCCAAATATTGCATTACGGTAGCCAATGGCACTGATGCGCTTCAAATTGCCCAGATGGCTCTGGGCATTGGGCCTGGAGACGAGGTAATCACCCCCGGTTTCACGTATATCGCCACTGCCGAGACGGTCGCGCTGCTTGGTGCGAAGCCCGTATATGTAGATGTGTCGCCGGATACCTACAACCTGGATCCCTCATTACTCGAGGCCGCCATCACGCCCCGTACGAAGGCCATCATTCCGGTCAGCCTGTATGGGCAATGCGCTGAATTTGATCATATCAATGAAATAGCCGCCAAATACCGAATTCCTGTCATTGAGGACGCGGCTCAAAGTTTTGGTGCCAACTATAAAGGGCGCAAGAGTTGCAACCTCACCACTTTGGCTTGCGCCAGCTTTTTCCCCAGCAAACCTTTAGGCTGCTATGGAGATGGCGGAGCCATTTTCACTAGTGACGAGGAATTGGCTCGGGTCCTCCGTCAGATTTCGCGTCATGGACAGGATCGCCGCTATCACCACGTTCGCGTAGGTGTGAATAGCCGTCTCGATACATTGCAAGCGGCAGTTCTTCTGGGAAAGCTGGTGGTTTTCGATGAAGAGATTGCCAAGCGCCAAATGATCGCGGATCAATACGCAAGCAAATTGCTGCCAATTCCTCAAATAGCTTGTCCATCCATCAAAAATGGCAACCTGAGCGTCTGGGCCCAATACACGATCCGGTCGAATCATCGCGATGACCTTCAGCAAGCACTGAAAAAATTAGACATACCCACCACGGTGCATTATCCGTTGCCCCTGAACAAGCAGCCTGCAGTGGAAGATGGCAGCAAGCAACTCCCCATTGGCGATCAGCTGGCCAATGAAGTTTTAAGTCTTCCCATGGGCCCTTACCTGAGCGACTCGGATCAGTCCCTGGTAGCCCGGGCTATTCAGCAGTTTTATTTCGAAAACCCCTCTGCCTGATTTCGTCGTCGGGAGTCGCCTCGCATCGAAGCCTATCGGCAGGCCCAATCAATTGTTAGAAAGAATGATCATGGACATCAAAAACAAACGCTTCGTCATCATCGGTGGTGGCGGCTTGATCGGATCCCATACCGTTGACCGGCTACTGAAAGAAGACGTAGCCGAAGTGGTGATCTACGATAACTTCGTACGCGGTCGAATGGAGAATTTAACGGAGTCGCTCAAAGATCCACGGGTAAAAATCTTTGAAGCTGGCGGCGATATTCTGCAGACAGACATATTGGATGCTGCTCTCAAGGGCGTCGACGGGGTTTTTCATCTGGCGGCGCTTTGGCTCCTTCAATGCCATGAATATCCCAGGACCGCATTCGAAACCAATGTTCGGGGAACTTTCAATGTAATGGACGCGTGTGTGAGGAATGGGGTGAAGCGCTTGGTGTATTCCTCTTCAGCTTCTGTCTATGGCGATGCAGTGGAGGAGCCCATGACGGAGGACCATCCATTCAATAACAAGAATTTCTATGGAGCCACCAAAATTGCAGGTGAGGCTTTTTTGCGGGCTTACCATCATCGCTACGGCCTGGATTATGTGGGGCTGCGATACATGAATGTTTATGGCCCCCGTCAAGATTATCATGGTGCCTATATTGCCGTGATCATGAAAATGCTCGATGCAATCGACAGCGGCAATAGCCCTACCATCATGGGCGATGGTTCCGAGGCGTTCGACTTTGTTGCCGTGGAAGACTGTGCGTTGGCTAACGTCTGTGCGATGAAGGCCAGCGCGACTGACGCTTTCTACAACGTCGGTACCGGCAAGCGGACGTCGTTGAAGGAGTTGGCAGAAAAGCTTCTGCGTATCACCGGCTCAACCAAGGAAATCACTTATGCACCCCGTAGTCAGGCCACGCTCGTGCGCAACCGCATTGGGAGTCCTGACAAGGCTCGCAAAGAAATTCAATTCAATGCAGAGATCGATCTCGACGAAGGCTTGCGCAAGCTGATCGATTGGCGTGCGTCACATAAAGCAGAGGTGGCTGCTCGTCGCGCTTCCGTCGGCCTCTGAGGTATCCAACGTGTGCGGCATCGCGGGTTATTACAACACGGACCAATACCCAGCCTCGGCGGTGGTGATCAAACGCATGACCGATGCGATTGCGCATCGGGGACCAGATGGCGAAGGAAGTTACGTTCATGAAGCGTTGGCCTTGGGCCACCGACGTCTTGCCATTATCGACCTCTCGCCCGGGGGGCACCAGCCCAAAGCCTCCGAAGATGGCCGATACGTTATCACCTACAACGGGGAAATCTACAATTTCAAAGAAATCCGTATGGAACTGGAGAGCTTGGGCCGCCATTTCCATACCCACAGCGATACAGAAGTCCTGCTTTATGCATTTGTCGAGTGGGGCGTGAAATGTTTCAGCCGCCTCAACGGCATGTTCGCATTGGCAATTTGGGACAATGCTGAAAGGACTTTGACGCTCGCGCGCGATCGCTACGGGGTCAAGCCGCTTTATTATCACAATTCTGGAAAATCATTTGTTTTTGGCTCTGAAATCAAGGCCATTTTTGCACACGGCGTTGTCGATCCTAAAGTCGATTCCATCGGGCTGTTAGAATATTTGAGTTTTCAAAATTTTCTTGCTGATCGAACCATATTCAGCGGCATCAGTCTTTTTCCTGCTGGAACGTTTGCAACGGTTAGAAGAGGCAGTACTGGATCTGTGGAAGCCAGTTTCACCCGTTATTGGGACTACCAATTCGTTGAGCCTGAATCGCCGCGAAAATTGGAGGAGTATGCAGAAGAACTGGATCGCCTGTTCGTGCAGGCTGTCTCTCGGCAACTGGTCAGTGACGTAGACATTGGATCTTATTTGAGTGGTGGGATGGACAGCGGGTCCATCACAGCAGTCGCCGCTCAGCAAATCCCATACATGAAAACATTCACCTGCGGCTTCGATTTGAATTCGGCTTCAGGGATTGAACTGGGGTTTGATGAACGCCCGACGGCTGAATATATGTCTTATCTCTTCAAAACTGAGCATTATGAAATGGTGCTCAAGGCGGGAGATATGGAGCGAGTCATGCCCAAGTTGGCGTGGCACATCGAAGAGCCGCGCGTAGGACAAAGTTATCCGAATTATTATGCGGCTCAACTGGCCAGTAAATTTGTCAAAGTTGTGCTGTCTGGTGCCGGTGGTGATGAACTCTTCGGTGGATATCCGTGGCGATACTATAGAGCGGTAGTCAATAATGATTTTGATCACTATATAGATAAATACCACGCTTTCTGGCAGCGTCTGATTCCCCAGGGGAAAATGTCCACCGCACTGGCTCCGGTATGGGCGGAGGTTCAGCACATTGATTCGCGAGACCTGTTCAAATCCGTCTTTCATCAACGGCCCCAGAACATTGGCCGGCCGGAAGACTATATCAATCACTCCCTGTATTTCGAGGCCAGGACATTCCTCCACGGGTTACTGGTAGTTGAAGACAAATTGAGCATGGCCCATGGGATCGAAACGCGAGTCCCATTCCTCGACAATGATCTCGTGGATTTTTCAATGCAATTGCCAGCGCGCATGAAGCTTGGAAATTTGGGTGAAGTCGTCAAGTTGAATGAAAATGAACCCGGGGCGAAGACCGCCAAATATTTTCAGAAAACCAAAGATGGAAAGCTGCTCTTACGCCAGGTGATGCAGCGATTGTTGCCACCTGTGATAACGGATCGTGAAAAGCAGGGGTTCTCTGCTCCAGATGCGAGTTGGTTCAAAGGTGAAAGCATTGATTATGTCAAGCGTACTTTGCTCAGCCCTAATGCTTTGACCCATCAATACTTGAATCGTGATTATGTGAATGAGATCGTTCGGCAGCACGGCAGTGGGGAAATGAATCACCGCTTGCAGATCTGGTCGCTGATCAGTCTGGAATCCATGATCAGACAATTTATAAAAAATGAGTAAGAGAATTCTTTCCACAGAGAGGTCCTATAAAGTGCTGCATATTGGCAATATTGCTAATAATGCTTATCTGAATGCGAAATTGCTTCTTCGGCACGGCGTTGAATCAGATGTAATTTGCGCAGATTATTACCATATCATGGGCACCCCAGAATGGGAGGATGCGGTATTTGATTTTGAGGGAATCGATCACTTCAATCCGGATTGGGCCAATCTGGATTTGCAAGGATTTCAAAGGCCAAATTGGTTTCATTCGGGTGCCTTAGGTCAAATCCTGGCTGAACTGGCTGGAGACGCTGCGGCTCCAGAGCAGAAGATGGGGCGTCTATCGCGAATCATCGGGACAGCGCACAGCCACGCATTTGGGGGAACACTTGAGCTTCTTTTGAATGATGCTTGGACGAATCTTTTCGGATACAAACAAAAATCCTTGGTCAACCTGCTGACCAGGGTTTCGGTTCCAATTCTGCATGTCATGTGTCGCTTGCATTTTTATGCTGAATCTGCCTTGAAAAAAAATGGAGGGGATCGGTTCGCAAAAATACGCGTTACTTTGGATCAGATCAAAAGACGTACCAAATGTGACCTGAGGCGCTCAGAGGCAGTCCCTTATTTTTTTCATCAAGCTTTGTGGGAACGGGTTTTTAAGAAATATGATGCGGTTATCGGATATTCCATAGATGGAATTTATCCACTGATATGCAATAAAAAATACATTGCCTTTGAGCATGGAACGATCAGGAAAATTCCGTTTGTCGATGATGCTCTGGGGCGAATCTGCAAAGCCGTTTATAAAGCCGCAGATAAAGTAATTATCACCAACTGCGACAACGTCAAGGCTGCAAAGAAGTTGCAGCTAAAAGACTATCGATTTATACCTCATCCTATCAATGAGGAGGTTCAGAAGGTGCAGCTTCCGCCCAGTTGTACCGAACGCCTTAACGAACAGGAATTCATTGTCTTTCATCCCGCCCGGCACCATTGGGATAGGCATCGCGATCCCAGTTGGGAAAAGGGAAATGACAAAATCATCGCAGGCTTTGCAAGATTTAAAAAGGCAACCAGTGTCAAAACTGTCTTGGTCCTTACTGAATGGGGGTTGACGATAGAGAATAGCCGACGGCTTATCAAAAAATTGGGTATTGAAGATGCCGTGGTGTGGATACCGGTCCTACCCAATCAGCACATGATTGAAATGATCAGTCTGTCTCACGTCGTGGTGGATCAAATCGGTGTAGGTGCTTTCGGGAGCTTGGCCGCTAAATCGTTGATGTGTGGAAAGGCGACCTTGTGTCATATTGACCCGGAGCCGCACAGGGCTTGCTTCGATGTCATTCCTCCGCTCATCAGCGTGGAGTCGCATGTTGATGTTGCCGCTCGTTTACAACAACTCGCGAGTGATATTTCCTATCGCAATGGCGTTGAGAATGAATCTCGAGAATGGTATTTGCAGCATCATTCCAATAGATTGATCGCCGAGCGCCTCGTTGGATTGATTAAAGAAATTGCCGCATAAATCCGGGCAATAGTTATTCATTGACCGCAGAGGTGGCTATATTGCCATGATGTTCGTGTCGATTCAGGATCTTTAGGTTGGCCGATGTATATTTTTCGTGGAGGAATGATTTTTCTCCTCAATTCGGTTTCCATTCTTTTGCTGCCCTTGATTGCGGCACTGAGGATGTCATTGAAGTGGGTGCGAGGGCAAGCGCCTGTCAGTATTTGGACTGGTGCACCCATCCTAAATATGGCAATCAACTCCAGCGCGGAGAGGTTGACAGGTGCCAAGTCTTATTCGGTGGTTGCTCATACCTATTTCATTACCAATAAATTCGATTTTGATCTTCAAAGGCTTCCTCTTGGGCGAGTTTTTTAACACGCAATATAGATACATTGCTTTTTGGATCATTTGTTTGATCGCTGATCGTGTCCATATTTATTTGGATGGGGGTATCTTGCCGAATGCGAAGATGCGATCCTTCAACAAATTGGAGCTTTTCACCTATAAATTGTTGGCAGTAGATGTGTTTGCGTGGACCTATGGTGGAGATTGCCGCACCCAGCGCATCACCCGGGCGCTGGGAGCCCCGAACTGCTGCACGGATTGCACCGCTCAGAATTCAGCATGTATTTGTGATGAAGGCTTGTTTCTACCTCGATATGACTATGCGCGAGATAAATGCGTGGCAATTTTCTCGATGGGGGACATGATTGAGTACACTCCTGGAAGCGTAAATACACTATATTTCTGGCCGCTGGATATTGGTGATGAAAAATATAAAAATATCCATACTGTTTCTGAATTGAATCCGCCATTGGTGCGGATTGTCCACGCTCCCAACCATCGGATGTTCAAGGGCACGAGATTCATAGAGGCGGCTGTTTCTGAATTATCTGCCGAAGGATTGGCTGTGGAGCTCGTGCTGGTTGAGAGGGTTCCAAATCAGCAGGCCCTCAAGATCTACCAAACGGCGGATATTATTGTGGATCAAGTCATGGTGGGTTTTCATGGGTTTTTTGCTCTTGAGGCAATGGCCATGAGCAAGCCGGTCGTGTGTTTCATTCGCGAACCGGAGCGCTATCTTATTGATGCAAAAAACTCTCCCATTATTAATGCCAATCCGGAGAACATCAAAGAGGTACTCCGATCATGGGTGAATGCGAGTCGGTCGGAACGTCTCAATCGGGGCCTGCAGGGCCGCAATTTTATTGAAAAGCATTATTCTGTGGATGCTTTTGCCAAACGCTTGGGCAAGGCATATACAGAGCTTGGAGTGTCTAAATGAGATATTGTGTTGTCGGGTCTGGTGGTTATATAGGCCGGTTTCTTTGCGAGCATTTGATCAAACAGGGGCACTCTGTCGACAAGGTTAGCTCCTCGCTGGCAGGAGGCATCGACCCAACCACAGGACTGTTGCCCGAGTTGGATTTGGCACAGGTCGACGTTGTGGTGTATCTGGCTCAGTCGCCGTTCTATCGGCAGTTACCTCAGCGGGCCCCCCATCTTCTGGCGGTCAATTGCGTCAGTGCGGTCCATGTTGCGATCGCTGCTCAGGCATCGAACGTTTCCAAGTTTATTTACGCATCGACGGGAAACGTCTACCAAGCATCTTTCGATGCATTCAAAGAGCATTCCACGCTGGAACGTGGGAATTGGTATTCGCTATCGAAAATAATGGGCGAGGAAGGTTTGCGCCTGGCCGCCGGTGGAATGGACCTGACATGCCTTAGGATTTTCGGCGTGTACGGGCCCGGCCAAGCAGACAAGCTCATCCCCAATCTCATAGCGCGCGTGACACGGGGTGAAACCGTGACCGTCGATCGCCAGCCCTCAGCTGCGGAGGCCCAGCCTGAAGGGTTGAGAACCAATCCCATCTATATCGATGACACTGTGCGGGCCATCGAAATGGTGGCTGGGATTCGCGGTGTGCCGGTCATGAACTTTGCAGGCGATGAAGTGCTTTCGATCCGGCAGATGGTGGAAATCATTGGCGAGGTGGCTGGTACCTCGCCGCAGGTGGCCGTGAGCGATCGTGAGCGGGCAGGAGATCTGATCGGGGACACGTCCCTGTTCCGCTCTCACTACACCCCTCCGCTGACCCCATTCAAAGAGGGCATTCAAAAGGTGCTAGAAGCCTCGCAATGAGGGTTCTTCACCTTCCCACCTCTATTGGCAACAATGCCTGGGCCTTGTCCAGGGGTGAACGGTCATTGGGTGTGCACAGCGATACTTTGGTGACTCAGACGTCCTATTTGGACTACCCTGCCGACTCGATCGTCGATCTCAGCGGTTCCAGTACGGCATTGGGAAGGTGGTACCTCCTGCTCAAGGCGTTCCTGTCTGTGAGAGCGCGCTATGACGTATTTCACTTCAACTGGGGCTCGTCATTGTTCACGATGCGTGGGATCAATCTGCAGCACCTTGAACTGCCTTTCTACCCTGACACAGCGGCCTTGTTTGCGACCTATAACGGGTGCGATGCCCGTCAGAAATTGCCCACGCTGGCCAAGGGGGGCTTTAGCGCCTGTGAGCATTGCGTTGTCCGGGATTGCGGACCAGCCCTCGACAAAAGCCGTGAGGCTGGAATCATCAAGATGGAACGCCATGCCCAGCACCTCTGGGCGTTGAATCCCGACTTGCTCCCCTTTTTGCCCAGCCAGCGGTCTGGATTCCTTCCATATGCCGTGCCCATTGTGGAGAAAGCGAGGCCGCAGCGGAACGAGGGCAGGCGTCGCCTGCGTGTCGCGCATGCCCCTACCAACCGCGAAATCAAGGGCACTGCGTTTCTTCTGAACGCGGTGGAACAAATTAACAGGCGACATCCCGACGCCATCGAACTTGTGTTGGTCGAGGGCAAATCGCATGCCGAGGCGCTGGAAATCTATGGCGCCGCGGATGTCATCGTGGACCAGTTATTGATAGGCTGGTATGGAGCATTCGCAGTCGAAACGATGATGCTGGGAAAGCCTGTCGTCGTGCGGATAGATGCACGGGATGCACATGCGGTGCCTGAACCGATGCGCGAAGAGCTTTTGCAAGCCGTCATTCAGGCAGATCCGAACACTATTGAAGAGGTTCTTGAAGGGTTATTGGATTCACCCGCAAAGTTAACCGGACACGCAGAAGCCTGCTTTGAATATGCCCGCAGGTGGCATGACCCCGTTCATGTCGCTTCATTGACCGTGGCCAAGTACGAAGAAGCGTTGAAGGCGAAATAAGCATGTGCGGCATTCTTGGTTTGTATGGCGCTGGCCGTCTCGACAAGGCCGAGGCCAGGCTCAAGCTGGGCCTTTCGAAGTTGGGGCGCCGGGGCCCCGACGATCATGGGTTGTCGAGCGTGTGGTTACCCGATGGCCAAATGCACCTCGGACACACCCGTCTCAGTGTCATCGACCTGACCGATGCAGCACACCAGCCCATGGCGAGCCGGGACGGGCGATTCTTGCTGGTCTTCAACGGAGAGATTTACAACTATCGCGAGCTCCGTTCAGAACTTCAATCTCTTGGCCGCCATGTCCACTCGGCGTCCGACACCGAAGTGCTGCTGCAGGCTTGGGCCCAATGGGGGCAGGCAGCACTTGCCCGGTTGGTCGGCATGTTCGCCTTCGTCATCTTCGACCGCGAAACGAACTTGCTGCATGGTGCCCGCGACGCTTTTGGCATCAAGCCGCTTTACTACCACCAGGATGATCGAAATTTCTGTTTCGCCTCCGAAATCCCGGCGGTCCAGGCATTGCGATCGTTCACCCCGGCACTTGACTGGCAGATCGCCTATGACTATCTGGCGCATGGTGCTTATGACACTGGCGAACGCACCTTCTTTGCCGAAGTCCGTGCGCTGCCACCGGGACACCGTTTCACCTACGACCTGGACTCCCAGCGTCTGGATCTGCAGCGCTGGTGGTCGCCAAAAATTGCCCCTGTTCAACGGCTGACGATCGACGACGCGGCGCAAGCGCTTCGCAGCCATCTGTTGGACAGCGTGCGGCTTCATCTGCGCAGCGATGTGCCCCTGGGGGCCGCGTTATCAGGTGGCCTGGATTCCTCCACGATCGTGGGTTGCATGCGGCACCTTGAGCCCGAAGCGACCATCCACACGTTCAGCTTCGTTGCGGCCGGGGACTCGGTTTCGGAAGAGCAGTGGGTCGACCGCATGACTGCGCACGTTGGTGCGGTGTCGCACAAGCTGAGCATCACGCCGCAGGAGCTTGCAGCCGATCTGGACGACATGATCGAGACGCAGGGTGAGCCCTTCGGCAGCACCAGCATTTATGCCCAATACCGGGTGTTTCAGCTGGCACGGGAGCACGGTGTGACCGTGACGCTCGATGGACAAGGCGCGGATGAACTGTGCGGCGGTTATGTCGGCTATCCTGGGCCGCGCGTACGCAGTCTCCTGGACGAAGGGCAGTGGCTGGGTGCGGCTGCGTTCTTGCGGGATTGGGGGCGTTGGCCTGGCAGGGCGTCGCTGGACGGGTTCAAGGCTGCAGTAGCGGAATACACCAGCGATTCCGCCTACCAAACGCTGCGCCGCGTGAACGGTGCGAAGGCCTGCCCGCCTTGGCTGGATGGACAGGTACTGGCCGATGCAGGCGTGGCGCTGCGTTTCCCACGAGAACTGCCTCCCCAGACGGCACCGGGACGCCGTTTGGTGGCAGAGTTGGCCCGCTCGCTGCATGGCGTCGGCCTGCCTGGGCTTTTGCGCCATGGTGATCGCAATTCCATGCGGTTCTCGGTGGAAAGCCGGGTCCCGTTCCTTACGACGGGGCTGGCCGATTTTCTGCTGACGCTGCCTGAGGAATACCTGGTGTCGCCCCAAGGTGAGACCAAGCATCTATTGCGCCGAGCAATGCGTGGCCTGGTGCCGCAGGAAGTGCTGGATCGCCGGGACAAGATCGGCTTCGCCACGCCTGAACAAGCGTGGCTTTTGCAAATGGCGCCGCAGGTGCGGGAATGGTTGCGGTACCCGCTGGGTTTGCCGTTCTTTCGCCAGGACGAGGTGCTGAAAGCGTTCGATCAGGTCGTTGCCGGGCAGCGTCCGTTCAGTTGGCAAGTGTGGCGCTGGATCAACTTCACGCGCTGGCATGCGCGGCATTTTGCTGGATGAGGTGGCCGTGGCCCGTCTGCTGCTGTTGTCGCTTTCACCCATTGCCTCCGATCCCCGCGTGATGCGCCAGTACGGGGCGCTGAAGGACGAGCATGAAGTCCATGTGCTGGGGTTCGGAGAATGCCCACCCGGGATGCTGCATTTCACCTCCGTCGAACAGCCTCGTGCGGATCGCAAAGGGGTTTTGCGCAATGCGCTGCGTCTGGCCTTTCGACGCTACGACGCTTATTACTGGCAACACCCTCAGATCCGCGCGCTGGAAAAGGCCGCAGCGCAGGTGCCAGCGGGTTTCGACCTGGTATTGGCCAACGATGTCATGGCTCTGCCTATGGCGCTGCGGTTGGCGGGCAGTGCGCCCGTGTGGCTCGACGCGCACGAGTACGCGCCGCGGGAATTCGAAGACCTTTGGGCGTGGCGCACGTTGCTGGGGCCTTTCTTCGATGCCACCTGCCGCGATGCGCTGCCACGGGTTGCGCGCATGAGCACCGTGTGTGCAGGCATCGCGCGCGAATACGAGCGGTGCTACGGCGTTGCGGTATCCGTCATGCCCAATTGCCCCGAGCCAGAGAACTTGCCGGTGAAGCCAACGCATGCTGACCGTATTCGGCTGATCCACCACGGCGCAGCCATCGCCTCGCGCAAGATCGAGGTGATGATCGACCTCATGGACCATCTGGACGATCGCTTCAGCCTCGACCTGATGCTGATGGAGCAAGATCCTGCTTACCTCGCCGCGTTGAAGCATCGGGCGGCCCCGCATTCGCGCATACGGTTCATTCCGCCAGTGCCCATGCGCGATATTGCCGCGCACACCAACGGCTATGACATCGGGTTGTTCCTGCTGCCTCCCACCAATTTCAATTACCTGCATGCACTGCCCAACAAGTTCTTCGAATTCATGCAGGCACGCCTGGCCATCGCCATCGGTCCGTCGCCTGAGATGCAAGCGCTGGTGACCGAGCTTGGTTGCGGCGTGGTCAGCGGCAGTTTCGAGGCAGCAGACTTGGCCGCGCATCTCCAGCGCCTCACACCCCAGGACATCGATGCCATGAAGCGCGCTTCGGACTTGGCCAGCCAGCGGTTCAATGCGGCGGCCACTCGCCAATGGCTTCGTGACGAGGTGCGCGGCTTGCTGGCCGACCGTGCCTGCCCGGTGCATTGACGCCATGCGCGCGATTGTTCTCGGAACCCAGTCGTTCATCGACGGCGGCACCAAGGTGGGTTCTCAGCATCTGGCGCACGCGCTGGCGGCGGCGGGCTGGTCGGTCGACTATGTGCCCACGCTCTCCTCCCCGCTGGACGTGGTGGGCCGCCAGCGCCATGCCCGGCTGGCGAGAGCATGGGGACATGGGATGCCGCAGCGAGCAGTGGGCATTTCGCAAGGTCTCACCGAGTGGAGCCTTCAATCGATGTTTCCCGCGCATCGGCTTTTTCTGCGTTGGCCTTGGCAATTGGCGGCGTATGGCCAACGCTGCCCGTCGCCATTGCGCGACGTGCCGTTCGACGCATGCATCGCCGATGTCGCACCCAACATGTTGCTGCTGCACCAGATCACGGCCCGCGCCAAGATCTGCCGCCTCAACGATTGGCCGCAGGGGTTCGCTCGCGATCTGCACCCGGTGCTCATCAACGCGCTGGGTTCCATGGTGGGTGGCCCCGATTTTGATGAAGTGTGGGCCGTCTCTGAACCCCTGGCGGAATATGCCCGTGCGCTGAACCCGCAGGGTGAGGTGGTGCACATTCCCAATGGGGTAGAGGCCCGTCTTTTGATGCCTGCCACGCAAAGCCCTGTGGCGCGACAGCCGCGCAGCGCGGTCTATGTCGGCGGGCTCACGGCTTGGCTGGACACCGGCTTGCTCGCCCAGGCCGCGCGTTTGCTTCCCGATTGGACCTTTGCGGTGTACGCCCCTGGTACGCCCCCGCAGCACGGATGGCCGCCCAACCTCCAATGGCGCGGCAGCGTTGGCCGTGCGGAACTGCCAGCGGTTCTCCAAAGCCATGAAGTGGGTCTGATTCCTTTTTGCGAGGCCGAGGGCCGCATGCGCTATGTCGAGCGCCCTCTGAAGTTCTATGAATACATCGCAGCCGGATTGGGCGTGGCCAGCACCGATCTGGGCGCTTTGCGCCACGGAATGGGTGATCTGGCCTGCTACGGCAACGATGCGCGGACATTCGCCGATGCCATCGTTCAGGCCCGGGAGCAGGCGCAGGTTCGCCCTGCGAGCTTCGCGAAAGACTTCGTGCAAGCCCACGACTGGAGTACGCGCGCACAGACCATGCTGGCCCGTCTGGAGATGTTGCTGGCATGAAAAACTACCTTCTCTACGACTTCATGCAGGTGGCCGGAGGCGCGGAACGGGTCACGCTCACGCTGGCTGAGGCCTTTCCGGACTTTCAGACCCTGGTCAGCCGGTGCTACCCTGACGCCCAACCCTTGCTGGATGCCTCCACTGCCCAAGTGCAGGAGTTGCGGGGTGGCTGGTCTGCGCGCCTGCCGCGCATTCTGGAAAGCATGTGGTGCTTCCGGTTTCGGGCCGGACGGTTGCACGATGCCCACACCGTGCTCTACAGCGGCTTCTATGCCCCGCTGGCGGTCTACCAGCAGCGGTCTGGCCGGCGCTTTTACTATTGCCACACCATCCCCCGATTCGCCTACGACCTGTACGACAGCACGCTGGCGGGTTTTCCGTGGTGGCTTCGGCCGTTCTACGCAATCTTCGTGCGGTGGTTTCGCAAGCAGTACGAAGCGGCCATCGGCCGGATGGATCGCATTTTTGTGAACTCGGAGAACGTTCGCGCACGGCTCCAGCGGTATACCGGGTTGGATGCCGAGGTGGTCTACCCCCCTGTGGCCACACAGCACTTTCGGTTTTTGGCCGATGAGGGCTACTACCTCTCTACCGCACGACTGGTGCCCAACAAGCGGGTGGATGTGATCGTGCGAGCTTTCCTTCAGATGCCCGAGCGCTCCCTGGTGGTGCTCTCTGGCGGGCCGGAGCTGGAGCGATTGAAAGCGATCGCCGGAGAGTCGCCCAACATCCGGTTCACCGGCTGGCAGGCCGATGACGCGCTGCGGCGCTGGGTAGGCAACGCTCGCTGCGTGATTTACCTGCCGGTGGACGAGGACTTTGGCATGTCGCCAGTGGAGGCCATGGCTGCAGGCAAACCCGTGATCGGTGTGGCCGAAGGGGGGTTGTTGGAAACCGTCGTTCCGGCAGAGACTGGACTGCTATTGAATCCGCCGCCCAGCATCGAAGCGCTGATCGACGCGGTGGAAGAAATGGAAATTTCTGTGGGGCCTACGCTCTCGGAACTGTGCCGGCGGCGAGCGGTATTGTTCAGCGAAAGGCAGTTCATTCAATCAATGAAAAAGCATTTGAGATAGCTGGTATTAATGAGTTCGAATCACCATATTAAAGAGGTTGACAACCTGAGGGCCGTGGCCATTGTCATGACATTGGTGGCGCACCTGGGTTTTTTTACCCATGAAAATAATGAGTGGTATGCGTATGTCATTCAAAATGTGGCCCAGTTTTGGGGTGGCGTGGATCTGTTTTTCGTCATATCCGGTTTTGTCATCTCCAAGCAGCTGCATGCCTTGTTGCGCGTTGGCGATGGATGGAGCGCCAACGCCGATGGGCTTAAGATTTTCTTTGTAAAACGATTTTTCAGAATATTTCCGCAGGCTTTTTTTCTGGGCGGCTGTCGTTCTCTTCTTTAGTTGGTATTTTCAGGGGGTTGGTAAATTTGGAGATGTTTCAAAAGTCATATGGCATTTTTGGGCATCCATTCTCTCTGTGGAGAATATATATCTGACTTTTGATGTGATTCCGCAGCTGTCAATTTATTGGTCGCTGTCGATAGAAGAGCAGTTTTATATTATTCTTCCACTTCTGCTGATCTTCTTGCCAAGAAAAAAGGTGTTTGCCGTTTTGCTGGTGGCGGCGGTTGTACAGCTTTTGCTTCCTCGTCCCGTCGACCAGTCAAAAATAATATTCATGGTGAGATATGACGCGCTGATACTGGGTTGCTTTATCTATCTGTGGACGTTCACAAGCCACTATTTGAATGTGAGGGGAAGGTTGGAAAATAGGTCGCAGTTGCTGTTTGCCGTTCAAATTCTGCTGCTTCTTGCGATCATGGCCATACCTGTTCACATGCGGGGCGTATGGTTCATGGTGGGGGTGTTGGATATTTGTTGTTGCTTGATCGTTGCAATTTCAGTGCTGCAACTCAAGGCGTTTGAATTCCGCGCCTGGGCAGGAAAGGTCTTCGGCTACCTGGGTAAGCGATCGTATGCGATTTACTTGTGCCATATTCCGGTCGCTTTTTTGCTTCTCAGTGCGGACTCGCTTCTGGGGACCCATTGGGCACCTCAGAAAATAATGGAGTACCAGATATTTGGAACGATAGTGTTGATCTTTGTCGCTGCCGAAATGTCTTATCAACTCATTGAAAAGCCGTTGCGCGAACGAGGCCGCGTTCTCGCACAACGGTGGCAAGGCGCCGCGCGGGCGGTGCCCGTCTAATTGACGGGATGCCATCGAACTGCGCAGGCAGTTCTCGCAAAGGCCTACCGTCGGTCAATAATTAAGACTTGGAGCGCCAGTGCGCAATGGATAGCAGAGACGATACGGCTATGTATCGAACGGCGTTCGCCCAAGATTGAAAAATCTTCGATTTGTCCACCTTCAAGGTCTGCATGGACAGCGCTACTTCTGCAATGCGAAGACCACGGCGCCGCAGGAGCAACAGCGTTCCGATGTCTTGGTAGTCGAGCAAAGTGGCCTCTGTCGAGGTGGCTGCCTCCAGTGAACGACGGTTATAGAGCCGGAAGCCGGACACGAAATCCCGTAGCGCAAATCCTGTGATCCAGCGAAACCACTGCCAGGCGAGTCGGCGAATCCAACTCATGCGCGCTGGGAAAAAGCCTACGACGACGTCTCCCTGATACCGCTGATCCAGGAGTGTTTTAATTTCTTCCACCTCATAGCGGCCTTCCGCGTCGATGGTGATCACCGCGTCATAGCCGCGGGCCAGTCCGTAGCGAAGCCCCGTTTGCAAGCTCCCCCAGGTGGTCATCGCCAGCAAAGGACGCAGCACCCGCGCTCCTGTGCTTTCGGCCAGATGGCAGGTGCCATCCGTGCTGCGGTTGTCCACCACGAGCACGTCGGCCCCCACCAGCGCGCGAACGCGCTGGATGAGGTGCTGGATGCTTGCCGCATGGTTGCGGGTGGAGATCACCACGAGCACGCGTGGATTGGGCGCGGCCGGCGTGCTGCCCAGGGCCAGGTATTGGTATTGGTGCGCCAGTGCGCGTTCGCACTGGGCAATGTCGAAATGCTGGAGCAGCGCCTGGTAGCCCGCCTCGCCGAACTGGATGCGCAGCCGCGTGTCGTGCTGCAGGCGCGCCAGGGTACTGCGCCAGCTCTCCACGTCTTCGATGGGCACATGCAGCCCGGCACGGGCGTAGGCCACCACCCAGGGCATGCCGGAGCCGGGCAGGTCCGTCACCACGCAGGGGCGCTTGTGCATCATGGCCTCCAGCAACACGATACCGAACGCCTCGGTGCGCTCGCGCGACGCCAGGCAAAAGACGTCGCAGCCTTCCAGCAAGGCGTGTTTTTCCGCATCGAGCACCGAGCCGACCAGGCGCACTGCAGGTTCACGGCCGGCGGGCGTGGTATCCCGGATCAGGGCCTCCAGCGACACCCGCAACTCGCCTTCGCCGGCGATCAAAAGTTCAACCCCCGGCATGGCCTGCACGGCCTGGATCAGTGTCTCGAACCCCTTGTAGTAGGTGAGCCGACCGATGGACAGAAGCCGCAGCTGGGTTTCGGGTCTCCATTGCAGTCCACTGCGCAAGGCGGTGGGCGGGGGAGGGCGGTGCAGGTTGATGCCCAGCGGAATGACCTCGCACTTGCTGCGCCACGGCTGCAGCGCCCGGCTGGCCTCCAGGTAGGGGGGCGACGTGGCGAAAATCAACTGCGCCCGGTCCAGCACCGCGTGCTCGAACGGGCGGTACAGAAAATACGCCATCGCCACGGACAACTTGATGTCCGAGACGACGATGTCGGAATGCCAGTGCACCACGCACGGCACCTTGCGGGCCGCAGGCAGTGTCAGGGCCCACAGCGCAGAGTTGTTGGGCAGGTGCAGGTGCAGCACATCGGGCTGAAAGTGCCGGATGGCCTTTCCCAGCGCCGAGCGAAAGCCCAGGGCGATGGGGGCATAGACCAGGTTGAACTGCACCGGCACCCGCACCAGCCAGGTCGGGTCGTCCGGCAAGGGCGTTCCGTGCACCAGCGCGAACGCCTCGATGCCCTGGGCCCGCTGGGCCTCGATGAGGTCGGCCAGAAACACTTCCATGCCGCCCAGATAGGGCGGAAAGAACTTGCCGATGTGCAGGACGCGCAGTGCCACAGGGGTCTCGCTGCCTCAGGCTATTTCTTCAGGGCCGCCACCTGGGCACGCACCTGCGGGTACTGCGGATTGCGCGGATCGATCGCGATGGCGCGGTCCAGGTCCTTGAGGCTGTCGTCCAGGCGGCCTGCCGCGCGGTGGGCCATGGCCCGCCCGTAGTACGCCGGCGCTGCGTTGGGGGTGCGCGCGATGATCTGGTCGAACAGCGCGATCGCCGCCTTCGCATCGCCCTTGCCCACCTGCGCCATGCCCAGGCCCAGCATCAGGCGCTGGTTGTTGGGGCTGGCCTTCATCAACGCGGTGAAATCGCTGATGGCATCGTCGTACCGTTGCGCGCCGATGGCGGCTTCGGCACGGCGCATGCGCATGGATTCGCGCATGCGCTCGACCTCCTTGTCGGTGATGCCTTCGGCTGCGCGTGTCATGCCTTGGGTGAAGGCGTCATACGCCGCGGCGAACTGCCCCAGCGCAAAGGCCGATTCGCCCCGGTGGTAGTACAGCGGCAGGTCGGTGAATCCCTGCTTTTCCGCTTCTGCGAAGGCCGCCAAGGCTTCGGTGTGCTTTTTTTGCTGCTGCAGCGCGACGCCGATATTGAAGCGGGCGGAGCCCTGCAGCGATCCCAGCGCCTCGGCGGTGGCAAAGCTCTTCTGGGCCTCGGCCACCGAACCGCGATCGAGGTGGTAGGCCCCGAGGTTCAGGAACGGACGCCAGCGGCCCACGGCGCTCGGCGATGCCTGCAGGTCGATCTTTTCGGCCGCATCGCCCCAGGCGGCGTAGTCGTCCCGCAGGGATTCCACCCGCTCGAATGCCAGCAGGCTGAACACCAGGCCCACCATGCAGCCCAGCACGTAAATGGTTTTTGGCTTGAAGCCGGTCAGCACGATGGCGACCAGCACCGGCACGGCGATGGCCCAGAGATAGCTGCGGTAGAGCACGAACGGATCCTGCACCCACACGGTCGCGAACTCGGTCACGTACAGCAGCAGCGGGAACATCAGCGCCACGCCCACGAGGCTCAACGCCCCGCGGCGGCGCAGCACGGCCCAGAGCGCGGCGGCCCACAGCGCCAAATAGCCGAAGATGCCCAGGATCTGCGGGAACGCGGCATACGACAGCGGGAACGCCGGCCGCAGGTCCACCGACATCCACATCACGTTGGGGAAGAACCACAGGAACCCGTAGGCAAAGAAGAGCGCCGCCTCGTTCAGGATGCTGAGCGGGTACATGCGCTGCGTGATCCCCGGGCTCAGGCGCTCCAGCTGCTGGGCGAAGTCCAGCGAGCGCTGGTCGAAGAGCTTGCCGATGAATTCGCCGTAGATGCCGAAAAAGACCACCGCTGCCACCGCGATCAGCGCGGCGGATGCGCCAGCCAGCGTGGCGACCGTCTTCCAGCTCGGGCGGCGGACATGGATATACAGCGGCACGCTCATCGCGGCGACCATGACCGCATGTTCCTTGGACAGCACCGCCGCCACGTAGCTCAGCAGGGCCAGGCCATACCAGAGCACGCCCCGGCCGGACAGGCCCCGCACGAAACACCAGCACGCCAGCACCGAGAACAGCGTGGCCATGACGATCGAGCGCTGCACCAGGTACGCCACGGCATACACCGCCATGGGATTGACCGCGAACAGTGCCACGCCCACCCGCACCGCCGCCTGTTGCGACAGGCCGAAATGCGGCTGCGATTCGAATTCCTCCGGGAAGCGCGTGCGGGCCAGCAGGTCACGCACCAGCGCATACAGCGCGGCCACCGTGGCCAGGTGCAGTGCAATGTTCACGAGCCGCTGCTTGCCCCAGCCGGGGCCAGCCAAGGAGTCCACCCAGATGAAGCTGCCATATGACAGCATCCGCTGCTTGAAGGTGAGCAGGCTGCCGTAGCTACCGAAGATCGCGCCGTCGGAAAGCCGCAGATCGTCGAACAGCAACGCATGGTTCCAGCCGGGCAGGTAGATGGCCAGCACGGCCGCCAGAACGGCGATGCCGAATACAGCAAGGGAAATGGACGGTTTGGCCATGGGCGGATAGAAAGCAGGTGGACGGGCGCAGCGGTGCGTGGCAGTGCGCGCAGGCAGCCGGGAAGTCTAAGCGATGGAATTTTCGCACCCGCTTGGCACCGCCGGATGCGGGATGCCTCCAGGCCCGACCATTTTCCAGCGGCACGCAGGGGCTCGCAGCGGCCCGATTTCAGTCCTGGGCGGGCGCCGCCGGCCCGGGTTCCAGGCCCCGCAGCACCAGGTGGCAGAGCAATTCCTCCGCCTTGTCGTAGTCGCGCTCGGTCAGCGCGGGCTTGCCCAGCAGCAGCGCGAACTGGGCCTGCTGGTCCGCGTAGGCCTGGGTCACGGACCAGATGATGAACATGAGGTGGGTGAAATTCACCTTGGCGATGCGGCCCTCGCGCGCCCAGCGCTCGAAGGTGCGCACATCGTTCTTGAGCACGGGGCCCACGCGTTCGGCGATCACGCCCGCGTAGCGCGGCGCACCGGCGATGACCTCCTTGGCGAACACCTTGGCGGCGTTCGGCCGCTCCAGCGACGAGCGCAGCTTGGCGCGGATGTAGCGGCGCAGCGCCTCGTGCGGATCATCGCCATGGGACATCTCTTCCATGCCGGCCAGCCACTGGTTGAGCACGTCGTCCAGCACGCGCAGGTACAGCGCCTCCTTGTTCGGAAAGTAGTACAGCAGGTTGTGGCGGCTCAGCCCGATGGCCGCGGCGATGCTCTCCAGCGACGCGCCCTCGAAACCGAACTGCGCAAACTGCGTCTCCGCCTCGGTGAGGATGGCCTGTTCCTTTTTGAGCCGCGAGGCGGTGGGCGGGCGCCCCGGGTCGGCGGGCGCTCCATCGGGCGCGGGGGGCTGCAGGGCGGTGCGCGTTCGCACAGGTGCGGGGCGGGAGGGCTTGGGCGAAGGGCTCATTTGCACCATTGTGGAACGACTGCGGGGTGTTTTCGCTGGCACGGTGTTTGCACTAGGGGATTTTACCGATTGGTAAATTTTTACTGATTGGTAAATTGAAAACCAGCAGGGCACGGCACCGCCGAAGACACCTGCACCACGACAGCGAGGCCCCCCGATGAAACCTCTGCAGACTGTTCCGATGTGCGGCCGCCCGGCCGCCTGCGCCTGGCCCCGCCAACGCCGCAAGCGCCACGCCCACGCGCCACGCCGCGTTCGCGCGCCCCTTTCCCGTCCCTGATCTCCCGTCCCTGACCCTTCGCCCCGAGGACTACCGATGGAAACGACCGCAAGCCGCGCGTGCGGCATTCATGCCGCACGCCTGAACCTGGCCGACTACGCCGTGAACTTCGGCGACGCGCATCCGCCGCTCACCAAGGCGCAGGCTCTGGTGGAGGCCGAGCGCTGCTACTACTGCTTCGATGCGCCGTGCGCCACGGCGTGCCCGACCGGCATCGACATTCCCGCATTCATCCACCGCGTCGCCCAGGGCAACGACCGCGGCGCGGCCCGAGCGATTCTCGAGGCCAACCCGCTCGGCGGCATGTGCGCCCGCGTCTGCCCGACCGAGGTGCTGTGCGAGCAGGCCTGCGTGCGCAACTCGCATGACGACAAGCCGGTGGAGATCGGCGCGCTGCAGCGCCACGCCACCGATGCGTACTTTGCCGACCCGGGCGCGCCCCTGTTCACCCGCGCCGCGCCCACGGGCCGCCGGGTGGCCGTGGTGGGCGCG